>CALNCF010000101.1 GCA_937875035.1 uncultured Sphingobacteriaceae bacterium
TTAAAGGGCTAAGATCTCTTCCAGGTATTTTCGGTCATTTGAGAGGCGCGGCACTTTGTGCTGTCCGCCCAGCTTTCCGCGGCTTTTCATCCAGTTATAAAAGGTACCTTCTGCCGCCACGTGAATGATCGGCATTTGCAGCGCAATGTCGCCCTTGCGCTTAGCCTCATAATCAGAGTTGCTGGCCTTCAGCGAACGGTCGAGCAGCTCTCTGAACTGCTGGATATCGGCAGGAGCTTTCTCAAACTCAATGATCCATTCATGGCCGCCGGTACTCCGGTCGCCGAAGTAGATCGGGCCTGCGGTATAGTCTTTAATGATGGCCCCGGTTTCCCGACAGGTAACCACGAGGGCGCTTTCCGCATTGTCGATGATCAGTTCTTCACCAAAAGCATTTATGAAATGCTTGGTACGCCCGGTGATCTGGATACGGTACGGGTTAAGCGAAGTAAAGCGGATGGTATCGCCGATCATATATCTCCATAAGCCCGCATTGGTAGAGATGATGAGCGCATAGTTCTTGTCGAGCTCAACCTCGCTCAGGGTTAAGGTCTTCGGGTTCTCTTCGCCGATATGCTCCATCGGTAAGAACTCGTAGTAAATACCATAGTCCAGCATCAGCAGCATTTCTTCCGATTTATCCTGGTCCTGTATCCCGAAGAAGCCTTCGGATGCATTATAGGTTTCGAGGTAATACATGTTATCGGATGGGATCAGTTTGCGGAACTGGTCGCGATAGGGTGCAAAGTTTACGGCGCCATGGAAATAGAGCTCCAGGTTCGGCCATACTTCCAGCAGGTTGTCCTTGCCTGTCAGCTCCAGGATCCGTTTCGCCAGGATCACGGTCCAGGTAGGAACCCCTGAAATATTGGTCACGTTCACATTCATCACCGCCCGGGCCATCTTCTCGATCTTCTCCTCCCAATTCTCCATCAGTGCAATGCTCATGTCGGGGGTACGGTGAAATTCCGCCCAGATCGGCAGGTTCTTGATCAGCACGGCTGATAGGTCGCCGTACTGGGTTTCATCGTTCAGCGGGTTGATCTGGTGACTTCCGCCCAACACCAGGCATTTGCCGGTGAAGATCTGCGTGTCGGGACGGTTGTTGCAGTAGAGGCAGAGCAGGTCTTTGCCGCCCTTGTAATGACATTCTTCCAGCGCTTCTTCGCTTACCGGTATGAACTTACTTTTATCGCTGGTAGTTCCGGATGACTTGGCGAACCATTTGATCTCGCTTGGCCATAATACATTCTGCTCTCCCTGGAGCATGCGTTCAATGTAGGGCTTGAGCGTATCGTAGTTCTGGATCGGAACGCGCTCTTTGAAGTCTTCGTTCTTTTCGATGGAACGGTAATCATATTTTTTACCCCATTCGGTATTACGCGCTGCGTTCACCAGGTTCAGCAGCCATTCTTCCTGTACTTCGTGTGGATATTTAATGAAGAATTCGATCTGGTGAATTCTTTTTTTCATGATCCAGGAGAGTATTGAATTGACAATGGCCATAGGAGTATGATGTTATCGTAGGTTAAACTGATTTCTGGCGGAGCACGAAGTTCTTGCCTAAGTATACGCGCCGCACTTGCTCGTCGGCAGCCAATTCCTCCGCGCTGCCTGATTTTAAGATCGACCCTTCAAAGAGCAGGTAGGCCCTGTCGGTGATCGACAGTGTTTCCTGTACGTTGTGGTCGGTAATGAGAATGCCGATATTCTTGCTCTTTAATTTGAATACGATGCTCTGGATCTCTTCTACGGCGATCGGGTCAACCCCGGCAAAGGGCTCATCGAGCAGGATGAAATTCGGGTCGGCGGCCAGGCACCTCGCGATTTCGGTCCTCCGGCGTTCCCCTCCTGATAAAAGGTCACCGCGGTTCTTGCGCACACGTCCTAAGCTGAATTCGTCGATGAGCTCTTCGAGCTTATCGTTCTGCTCTTTAGGATTCAGTCCGGTCATTTGCAGGATCGCCTTGATATTGTCTTCCACGCTCAGCTTACGGAATACGGAGGCTTCCTGTGCAAGGTAGCCGATCCCTTTCTGCGCGCGGCGGTACATCGGTTCCCGGGTAATGTCTTCATCCTGCAGGTAGATCGTACCTTCATTAGGCTTGATCAGACCCACGATCATATAGAAAGACGTGGTTTTACCGGCGCCGTTCGGCCCAAGCAGGCCCACGATCTCTCCCTGCTTCACATTGAAGGAAACATGGTTCACGACGGTTCTCTTCTTATAGAGTTTAACCAGGTTTTCAGCTCTTAGTTCCAGCATCTTTATACGCGGATATCTTTAATATTCAATTGCACATTTACTTTGTCTTTCCATACATTCTCTTCGATGGTATAGCAGATATCGAAGGGCTGGTACGGAATGATCTTGTCTTTAAACGCTCCTAATCCGAAACCGATACATTCGAAACGGAAACTATCTTCCTGCATCACCGAAAACTTGAGGTGATTGCTGTTCACTTTTCCCACTACATGCAGCTCGCCCGGGCTGATCACCCCTTTTGATAAAAATACGGGGCGCATGTTCTCCGGTCCGAAGGGTGCGATCTGTTGCAGGATACGGAAAAATTTTGGCGTGATGTCGGAAAGGCGCAGCTCCGATTCAATTTCGATCTCCTGGAGCAGGGATCGTTCTTCGATGGTGGAAGACACGATCTCTTCGAAGCGCGCTTTAAAGGCTTCCACGTTCTCAGGTTTCAGGGTAAGCCCTGCCGCATATTTATGTCCGCCGAACTGTTCCAGCAGATCGCCGCACAGCTCAATGGCTTTGTAGATGTCATAGCCGTTCACCGAACGTGCCGAGCCGGATGCCATCCCATTGGATTCAGTAAGGATAATGGTCGGGCGGTAATAGCGATCGAGCAGGCGCGAGGCTACAATGCCGATCACCCCTTTATGCCAGGTCGGGTTATAAAGTACGGTGCTCTTCCGGTGCAGTTGCTGCTCATCATTGTCGAGCATGGCAAATGCTTCCAGCGTAATATTCTGATCGAACTCTTTGCGTTCGGAATTCTTGGTGTTCACTACCTGGCTGTGTCCGTAGGCGATTGTATCGCTTTCGGAGATCAGCAGCTCTACGGCATGCTCCGCATCGTCGATCCTCCCGGCCGCATTGATGCGCGGACCGATAAAGAATACGATGTCGGTAACCGTAATATCTTTCAGCTTTCCCGCCAGCTCCATCAGCGCTTTCAGTCCTGGTCTGGGATTCTCATTCAATTGCTTCAACCCGAAATAAGACAGGGTGCGGTTCTCGCCGGTAACCGGTACGAGGTCGGAGGCAATGCTCACCACGACCAGGTCGAGCAGGTGTGTGATCTGCTCCAGGGGAATGTCGTTCTTCTGGCAATAAGCCTGTACCAGCTTAAAGCCAATGCCGCAGCCCGAAAGCTCTTTGAACGGGTACTCGCAGTCTGCCCGTTTCGGATCAAGCACAGCTAAGGCGTCCGGAAGGGTTTCACCGGGTAAATGGTGATCGCAGATGATAAAGTCGATCTGGCGTGAGCGGGCATATTCGACCTTGTCGATCGATTTAATGCCGCAATCCAACGCGATGATGAGGGAGAATCCGTGGGTATGAGCCCAGTCGATCCCCTGGAATGAAATGCCGTATCCTTCCTTATAACGGTCGGGAATATAGAAGTCGATGGCCGGGTATTGGGTGCGCAGGAAACTATACACGAGGGATACCGAGGTGGTACCGTCTACATCGTAATCTCCGTACACCAGTATCTTTTCATTCTGAGCGATGGCCTGCTCGATCCGCAGCACGGCTTTCTCCATGTCCTTCATCAGGAAAGGATCGTGCAGGTGGCTGAGACAGGGACGGAAAAAATCTTTGGCCTCATCGAAAGAGGTGACGCCACGGCTCACCAGGAGCCCGGCTATGATGGTGGTAATATTCAGCTGGTCGGCCAACTGATGAATGATCTCCGTATCTACCGGAGGACTTTCTACCCACCTTTTTTCCATATCTTTGGACGCTTATAATTCGTAAAAATAATTATTTATCACAGAAAGCGAAACGTAAAAGGGCTTTGCCTGTTCCTTATGTGAAAAAAGTCTGATTGATTATGGCTCACGCGTACGCATTGAATGAAGGCTCTTATTCCGTAGATGCTTCCAAAAAGTTTATTCCTTTCGATCCCCTGGTCGACCAGCCGAAAGACCGCCCTGCGTCTTTGTTCGTGCACGTACAGCCCTTCCTGCTGGACACAGGCCACGAGCTGATCGTGTTGGATACAGGACTGGGTTATGCGGATGAGAACGGGGAGCTTTTTATTCATAAGCACATCCGTGCAAGGGGCTACGACCCGCGCGATGTGAGCAAGGTGCTGATGAGCCACCTGCATTTCGATCATGCCGGGGGAATGCTGCACGAAGTACAGGGCAAATGGGAGCTGAGCTTTCCCGGCGCCGATTATTTTGTACAGGAGAAGGAGCTGGAAACAGCGCTTACCAAGCCTTCCAAATCATATCATGCAGAGATGCTGGAGGTGTTGCGTCGCTCCGGTGGATTGCAGCTCATCAACGGCAATGGCGTTATCGATTCCATGATCCATTATGAGCTTACGGGGGCGCACAGCGAGTATCACCAGGTGTTCC
>CALNCF010000102.1 GCA_937875035.1 uncultured Sphingobacteriaceae bacterium
TCAGCACGGTACCGACCACCGCGAAAACGATCGAGATCCAGACCGCGATCCTGTCCCGGCACAACATCTTATTGTTAGGTTTGCGCGGACAGGCAAAAACACGGATGGCCCGCATGCTGGTCGGCCTGCTCGATGAGTACACTCCCTACGTGGAAGGCTCCGAGCTCTTCGATGATCCCCTGAACCCGATCTCCTTTTTCGCCAAAGACCTGGTGGAAAAGCAAGGCGACGAAACGCCCATAGCCTGGCTGCATCGTTCCGAGCGTTATACGGAGAAGCTGGCCACTCCCGACGTGACCGTAGCCGACCTGATCGGCGATGTGGACCCTATTAAAGCGGCTACCCTCAAGCTGGCTTATTCTGATGAACGGGTGATCCATTACGGGCTGATCCCGCGTTCGCACCGGGGTATTTTCGTGATCAACGAATTACCGGACCTGCAGGCGCGGATCCAGGTTTCCCTTTTTAATATCTTACAGGAAAAAGATATCCAGATCCGTGGCTTTAAGCTGAGGCTTCCCCTGGATGTGCAATTCATCTTTACAGCCAACCCGGAAGATTACACCAACCGCGGAAGCATTGTCACCCCGCTGAAAGACCGGATCGAAAGCCAGATCCTTACCCATTACCCTAAAACCATTGCCGATTCCCTGAAGATCACCCAGCAGGAAGCCACTCTTTCGCCTGCGCAAAAAGCAGTTTCGGTGAACGACCTGGCGAAGGTATTGGTAGAGCAGATCTCTTTCGAGGCGCGCACGAGCGAGTACATCGACCGGAAGAGCGGGGTATCGGCGCGTTTGACCATCAGCTCGTACGAGAACCTGGTGAGCACGGCCGAACGCCGCATGCTCCTGAATGATGAGAAGAAAACATCCGTACGTGTTACCGATTTCCTGGGCGTGATCCCTGCCATCACCGGTAAGATCGAGCTGGTATACGAAGGCGAGCTGGAAGGCCCCGCGAAAGTAGCGCATACCCTCTTAGGAAAGGCCATCAAGGTACTGATCACAGGTTACCTGCCAGACCCGGAGAAAGCAAAGAAATTAAAGGATAAGAACCCTTATGCGACCATCATCAACTGGTTCGCTATGGGCAACTCCATACAGCTGCTCGACGACCTGGGCAACCAGGAATACAAGAATACCCTGTTAGCGATACCGGGCCTGTCCGACCTCATCAGGCAAACCAATCCTAAGGTAACGGAAGAAGAGAAGCTGTTCCTGATGGAGATGGCGCTGCATGGCCTGGCAGAGTATTCGCTCGTCAACAAGAACTACCTCGAGAACGGCTACGAGTTTAAAGACATGTTCGACTCCCTGTTCAATGCGTCCATCAACGATGATGACCTGGACGATTTTATCGACAGAGCCTGAAGATGATGTATGCACAGATCACTTTTTCTTCTTTCTTTGCAGCATCAATTGCGCACATGAAACAGATACATCACATAAGGGAGGTACATGGAAAGTAGATTGCTGAACCTGCTGCTGGTGACCGTAGTGCTGGTACTGATCGATATTTACATGTACCAGGCCATTAAGACCACCTTCCGTGAACGCCGGGAAAGGACCAGGAGAAATATATTCATTGCTTATTGGCTCATCGCGGCGCTGACGATCGCGGGGATGTATATAGGTATCTTCTTCATGATCAGTCGCGGGCTGCGTACCCTCGTATTCGTGTGGTTCTTCATTCATTATTTTTCGAAGATTTTCGCCTTGCCTTTCCTGCTGATCGACGACATCCGCCGGGGCATACACCTGCTCATCCGCAAATTCCGCAAGCCACGCGTGGAGCTGGAACCCATACCCGAAACAGAGCCCGAAGCCATGCGCGAAGAGGGTTCCAAAAAGATCAGCCGTTCGGATTTCCTGAGCAGGACAGGGCTGCTTGTGGCAACCATTCCCTTTGCGACCATGAACTATGGTATTATTTCGAGGAATGTGTACGACTACCGCATCAAGCGCAAGACCATTTATTTACCTAACCTACCAAAAGCTTTCGACGGCATCCGCATCGGGCAGATCTCCGATATCCACTCCGGCAGCTTTTATGATAAGGTGGCTGTGCAGGGTGGGATCGATATGCTGAACGCCGAGAAGTGTGATATCGTTTTCTTTACCGGTGACCTGGTGAATGATGAAACGCCGGAGATGAAGAACTATATGGATGTGTTCGATAAGATCAAAGCGCCCATAGGCGTGTTCTCCATTTTAGGGAACCATGATTACGGTGATTACCGGGAATGGGCTTCCGCACAGGCCAAGCAGCAGAACCTCGAAGACCTGTACAGGGTACATAAGAACCTGGGCTGGGACCTGCTCCGCAATGAGAACAGGATATTAAAGCAAGGCGGAGAATCGCTGGCCATTATCGGGGTGGAGAACTGGAGCTCATCCAGCCGCTTCCCGAAAAAAGGCCGCCTCGATATCGCCACACAGGGCACCGAAGAATCGCCGGTAAAGCTGCTGTTGTCGCACGACCCAAGCCACTGGAACGCGCAGGTAACCAGGGATTATAAAGACATCGACATGATGTTTGCCGGGCATACGCACGGTATGCAGTTCGGCATCGAAATAGGCAACCTGAAATGGAGCCCTGCCCAGTATGTATACCCTGAATGGTCGGGCTTGTATGAGAAAGAGCAGCAGAAGCTCTATGTAAACGTAGGCTATGGGTTCCTGGGCTACCCGGGGCGTATTGGTATCCTCCCCGAAATCACGATATTTGAGCTCAAGAAAGCCTGAGCTCTTGAAAAAAACGATTCGGTCCGGCATCGACTTTTTGATCCACAGTAATCTCTTTATTGCGGTAGCCGCTGCTGCGCAGGCAGCGCTTACCTACCTGCTCATCCAGGAGGAAGCGCAAAGCCATGTGCTCTGGCTGCTGTTCTTCAGCACGCTCTTCATCTATAACTTAAGCCCGGTTATGAAGCCTATGGCCGAAGTCCAGGGTATGCAAAGCCCCCGTAACCATTGGCTGTATACACACCAGGCTGCTTCCCGATTCCTGTTTATGCTTTCCATACCGGGCATGGCCCTGTGCCTGTGGTATACCTCCTTGCCCGGTCTCCTGTGCCTGGGCCTGCTGGGTGTATGCTCATTCTTCTATGCCTATCCTTTTATATACATACAGGGGCGTAAACGCAACCTGCGGGAATTCCCGGGGCTGAAGCTTTTTCTCATCGGACTGGTATGGGCCGGAAGCTCGGTGCTCTTTCCGCTCATCGAGAGTCATGCAGACCTGTCGGTACGCAATACCCTCATTCTTGTATTCAAACGTTTCCTCTTCGTGGTAGCGATTACGATCCCCTTTGATATCCGTGACATGTACGACGACCGGGAATACAACCTGAAAACCATCCCGGTGATGTTCGGTGAAAAGGCCTCCAGGTACTTTTGCCTCCTGCTGATGCTGCTATGCCTGCTGCTTTTCAGCTTCTACGACCTGGAGCGCAGCCTGCCCGTCTACCTCGGGCTTTCGGCCACCATCCTGTTAAGCGCTTATCTCGTATTTATCAGCTCCCTTAAAAGATCGCCCTATTATTACTTCGTGTTCCTCGACGGGATGCTCATCGCTCAATACCTGATCGTGCTCGGGTGTACCCGTCTATGGTGATTAACGTATTCAGAATTAGCAGAATAATTTGATATATCACAAGTAATTGAAGTACTTTTGCGCTACAAACTAAACAGATGAAAAGGTTATCCCGCTTAACATCCCTGGCCTTGCCGGGTATGTTTTTGTTCCTGCTTGGCGCATGCTCTTCCGCCAGTCACGACATGAAGAAGATCAAATGGATCTTAGGAAAATGGGAGAGCAAAACCCAGGAGGGCACCCTTTATGAGAACTGGGAAAAGCTGGATGATTCCACTTATCTCGGCAATGCCTACTCGATCGTTGAGGGCGACACGACATTCTCTGAAGAAGCCCGGATCATGCTGCGTAAAGGTGTGATCGTTTATTCGGTGACCGTAAACAATGAAGAGACCACCGACTTTGAGCTGGTGAACGACGAAAAGGAAGCCGTGTTCGAAAACCCGGATCATGATTATCCTCAGCGTATCATCTATATGCGAAATGGAAAGGATTCGCTCTACGCACGCATCGAGGGCATGGTAGACGATGTATTGAATAAAGAAGAGTTCCGCTACGTACAATCCCGCTAAGGATCATTACGGAACCCTTCTCCGACCGCCCTTATTCCAGGCAGAATTTATAACCCACACCACGAACGGTTTGCAGGTATGCAGGCCGTTCCGGGTTTTCTTCGATCTTCTTCCGCAGGCGCACAATGTGCATATCCAGCGTACGGGTGTTCACATCCGAATTATATCCCCACACCACCATCATCAGCTCATCACGGTTCACCACCTTGTTCATGTTCTTCAGGAAGTACAGCAGGATACGGTTCTCGAGGATCGTCAGCTCGATCTTCTTTCCATCCCTCATCAGCATATGAATGCTCGGGTGATGCTCCATGTTCGCGAACCTGATCACATCCGTTTTCTCCGAGTTCACCACGAAGGTCACCTTATTCGCGATCAGCGCGACCAGCACATCCATATTGAAAGGCTTGGTAATGTAATCGGAAACACCAAAGTTATAGGCGTCGATCTTGTCGATATCTTGCGCCTTCGCCGTGATCATGATAATGATTCCGTTATAGTCTTTCGATCTCAGTGAAGTGCACACCTCGCTGCCCGTTTTGCCCGGAAGCATCCAGTCCAGCAATACCACATCCGGCTGCTCGCTCAGCACGATCTCTTCTCCGCTGATGCCATCTGCCGCTTCGATCACCTGGTAGCCTTCCGACTGGATCCGCTGGCTGACCAGGAAGCGCAGATTACTGTCATCTTCAACGATCGCAATTTTTACCTGACTTTTGTCCATGATATTTTAGTTTAGTCTTCTATCGGGATGAACACCCTGAATTCTGAGCCTTTACCTTCGGTGCTCTTCACGGTGATATCGCCATTCATAAATTTAACTACTTCTTTGCAAAATGCAAGGCCGATGCCCACGCTCCCCTGCTGATTAAACTGGTTCTCCAGCCTGTAGAACTTCTTAAAGATATGCTCCTGCTCCTTCTTCGGGATCCCGATACCGTGATCGGAGAAATAGAACAGCAGGGCGTTCTTTACCTTGCGAATCCTGATCTGTAATTCCTTCTTATCCGGGTACGAATACTTATAGGCATTGTCCATCATGTTCTGGAAAAGACTGTTCAGAAGCACGCGGTCACTGTCAAAATACAATACGTTCTGCACCGAGAATTCGACCTTAAAATCAGGGTATTTCAGGTGATAGGCATCCACAATATCCCTGCAAAATTCGTACAGGTCGATCCGCTCTTTCTTGAGTTGGATCGAACGGTTCTCCAGCTGTGTGAGCGAAAGCAGCTTGTTCATCAGGTCGTTCAGCTTATCGGCTTCCTCATCCAGGATCTTACCGTACAGGTTCTTATCGTTCTCCGACAATTCTTTTTTATTCCGGATGTTGTTCGCCGCGATCTTGATCACGCTGACCGGAGTCTTGAACTCATGCGTAAGGTTATTCATGAAATCGTACTGCAGCTTGAAGAGCTTGCTGTTCACATTCAGGTTGCGGTATATAAGCACGGCAATGAACAGCATGATCAGGTAGATCACCATAATGCCGATCGCGATCGGTGTGAAGAGCATGATGATCCTGCGATTCACGAAATCGCGCGAGGAAATAAAGTATAGCTGGTAATCCGAGAAAGCGCCCGGCAGGGAAATACCTGTCGTTAAATAACGCATATCCGTGCTCAGTGAATCGAACACCACCGGCCGCACCATGATATGCTCGTACAGGTAAGGGTTCGTATTGATGACCGGCAAACGTGCCGGGTCGAGATGAAAGGTTAAAAGATCCTGGTCGTATGCCGGCGAAGCAGGCATGTTCTCCGAGATCAGCCGGTGATACATCTTCAGGTCGGCTTCGCGGGGCACGTTGATAAAGCTTACCTGCTTATCGTTGAACGTGTAGAACACCTTAAAAACCTGGTCGTTCGAGAGATGCTCGTTCGAATCCATGTGGTTGATGTAGTCCACGAATTTGATCACCGCCTTACTGAAGTCATTCGCGTCCTTCCCCGAGAATTGTCCCTTTACATTCTGCCTGAACACCAGCATCTCCTCATCGCGGGTATACCTTCCTATGCGGTAAAACGCTTTTACTCCCACCGAGAAGCGATCCTGCCGGAAGCCATCCTCGATCTGCTGGTTGCTGATCTCGATATCATAAAAAGAAATATTGTCGATCAGCGGGTAGCTGCGCAGGAAGTTCCTGGAAAGTCCTTTGATGGAAACCGAATCCAGGAAGCCCTGGTATAAGGATATCTGCGGAATTTTATTGAAGACAAGCTCATTGTACGGCTTCAGGGCGCCCTCCAGCACTTCCACCTTATCGGTTACGAACTGCGATTCGATCACCTTCTGCGTAAACTTATAGCCGAAAAAAAGCGCGATGAAAAAAGTGATCGTAAGAACAACAATGAAGATGGGGATCAGCGCATAATTCTTACGGTAAACATGCTTCGTTCTATCCATGCGCCAATCTATTTAGACATCAGGTTTTCCTGTAAAAAGGACTCTACTTCTGTATAGAATTCGATCTTATTTCTTTCATCCTGGAAACCATGACCTTCATTCTGTTTCAGGATATAATTCACCTTGCCTCCCTGCTTCTTCACGGTCTTTACAAACTGGTTGATCTCTTCCACGCTCACCCGCGGATCGCGTGCGCCCTGCGCGATAAGCAGGGGAACCCTGATCTTATCGGTGTGGAAAGCCGGGGAGAATTCACGGAAATATTCCGCATCTGTTTCCGGGTTTCCGACCATCTCGTAGGTCATCTGTAAGTATGGCTTGTAATAAGGCGGAATATCCTTGAGGTAGGCGAAGAGATTGGTGATACCACAATACGACACCGCGCAGGTATACAGCCCGGGGTTACGGATACACCCGTTCAGCGCGAAATAGCCTCCGAAACTGAAACCGAATACACCTACCCTGGCCGAATCAGCAATGCCTTCACTGATCAGCCATTGCACGCCATCCGTAATATCGTCCTGCATCTTTCTCCCGATCTCCTTGAAACCTGCCTGCCAGAATTCTTTTCCATAACCCTCGGAGCCACGGTAGTTCACCTGGAGCACCGCGTAGCCACGGTTTGCCAGGAACTGGATTTCAGGATTGAAGCCCCATTTATTCCGCAGCCACGGACCACCATGCGGGTTCACTACTAACGGAAGGTTCCGGGCATTCAGGCCTTTCGGCAATGTGAGATAACCATGAATGGTAATACCGTCGCGCGATTTGAACGTGACCGGCTTCATATCGGCCATCTCCTGCTCATCGATCCAGGGGCTGGCCTCCGAGATCATGATCAGCTCATCATGCTTTACATCGTACAGGTAGAATGTCCCCAGCGTCTTGTCGCTGTAGGTTCGCAGCACGAACCGGTTTTCATCTTTGGAAATGCTGATGATATAGAACGACTGGTCATCGAGCCTTTTTCGGATCTTCTGCTCCACTTCACGCGCATGATCCGTGAGGAAGGTCATCTGGAAACGGTCGGTTACATACGAGCAGTACACCGGTTGCTTAGTCACCAGCGAATAACCCATATCCGACACATCCACATCCGGGTGTGAAAAGATCACCCGGGTTTCGCGGGCATTCGTCAGGTCAAATTCAACGATCGCCATCTTATCCCGGCCGATGTTCGAGGCCGCATAAATATTTTTGTTGTCTGCCGTAAAGGTAATCGGCATCAGGGTTTCCTTAAAGTTCAGGGTGATGACACGACGGAAAGGCTTGTCTTCCGTTTCACGGTAAAGGATGCTTTCATTCACACCATCCGTTTCCACGGCCAGCCTGATCTTCCCGCTGTGGTCCGCTTTCCAGTAAGAGATATTGCCAGGATTCTGCGCCACCATTTTCAGTTGCCCGTTCACGGTATTCAGGCGATAAAGATCGAAGACCTCGGGGTTGCGATGATTGAAGGCGATCAGTATTTCATCTTCCTGGTTCTCCATATTATCGATGAATTTCATCTTCACCTTTTCAAAAGGAGTCAGGTCGATCGTTTTAGACCCGTCCTTGGTCACAGAATACAGGTGATGGAACTCATCGCCATGCCTGTCGAAGAGATACAACAGCTGCTCGTTGTTCGCCCAGAAAAAACGGGTTAATCCGCGGCCGGTTTCTGAAGTTAAGCGCTTCACCTTTCGGCTGCTGAGCTCTTCCACAAAAAGGTTCAGCTTATTTTCGTATGACTGGAGATAGGCAATATAATTTCCGTCGGGAGAGATCTGGAGAGAGGTACGTTCCGGGTTACGAAAGAAATTTTCGATCGGAATCTGGCGCATCTCCCCTGTTTTTCTACCGCATGCCAGCAGTAACAGCATGGCAGAAACCGTCAGAATTTTCTTTAAAAACAACATTAAACAGACTGAATATCAGTAAACAAAACTAATCAACCATAAAAGTACACATATATGGCCGGAGCCATTTGGCTGTAACATCAATTTTACTGTAAAGAATTCATATTCAGAAGAGAAAATCTTCGGGAAATGAAAATAGTATTTTACTCAGAACGTTTGTAAATTGGCTGTCTTAACGAAATGAGAAAATTTATATTCATACTCTTCCTCGCCTTTACCACGTATCATGCACATGCGCAACGTCATGCTGATCCCGCACTTGCGCTTCATTATTTTCAGAATGGCGAATACGATAAAGCCGTGGAATTATACGGCAACCTGTACGACAAGCAACCCGATAACCAACAACAGCAATCACCCTTTCCCCCTCCTCTCTCAACAATACGATAAAGCCGAAAAGGTGATCCGGAAACAGATCCGGAAATTCCCGCTGGTACTGAGCTTACGCATTGATCTCGGCGACCTCTACGCGCAGCGTTCTGAAAAAGAAAAAGCAAACAGGGAATACGAATCGGCTATCGCGGCCATGAAAGCCGATCCCACGCAGATCTCCGATCTCGCGAATACCTTTGTCGAAAGGGGCGACAATGCCAATGCGCTGAAAACCTATGTCGAAGGACGCAAGCTGCTGAAAGAAAATTATGCCTTTACATTTGAGATCACCCGGCTGTACAGCCGTATGGATAACAAGCAGGGTATTGTAGAAGAGCTGCTCGGTATGATGGACGAGGACGAGCGCATGACCGACCGTGTGCAAAACCAGCTACAGGATTATCTCACAGAAAATAAAGATTATGACCTGCTGAAAAATGCTCTGCTGAAACGCATCCAGAGATCACCGGAACGTGTTTCCTATACAGCGCTCCTGATCTGGGGACTCATCCAGCAGAAGAATTTCGATATGGCATTGATCCAGACCATCGCAATGGACAAACGGCTGAATGAAGATGGAAGAAGGATCATGGATTTCGCCGTGTACTGCCGCACGAACCGCGAGTATGGTGTGGCTATTAAAGCCTACCAGCACCTGATCGACCGCGGTACATCCGGCGCCTTTTACCAGCAGGCTAAGCTCGAAAAATTACTCACCCAAAATCAAAAGATCGTATCCGGAAATTTCAGCAAGGACGACGCGTTGCAGTTAGAGCAGGATTACCAGCAGTTCCTGTCCGAATTCGGCAGGAATGCACAAACCGCTTTCGCTATGCGCGGTCTTGCCAACCTGCAGGCGAAATACCTGGGCAAGGCTAAAGAAGGAAGCGAGCTGCTCGAAGATGTGGTGGACCGCAATCTGGGAAATGCAAGCTTTGTCGGGCAATGCAAGCTCGACCTGGGTGATATTTATATCCTCACCGGCGAGATCTGGGATGCCGCGCTCCTATACGGGCAGGTGGATAAGGCGTTCCGTGATGACCCTTTAGGACAGCAGGCTAAATTCAGGAACGCGCGCCTTTCCTATTATACAGGGGAGTTCGACTGGGCGAAAGCACAGCTGGATGTACTGAAGGCGTCCACTTCCCAGCTCATCGCTAACGACGCGCTGAACCTCAGTCTCATGATCGCCGACAACACCGGCCTCGATACCACTACCGACGCGCTTGAAAAATACGCCAAGGCCGACCTGTATATCTTTCAGAATAAATTCGAAGAAGCGAACAAGCTGCTCGACAGCATTACCATACTGTACCCGGATCACAGCCTGGCCGACGAGATCTTATGGGCACGCAGCCAGATGGCCATGAAACGGAATCAATGGAATGTTGCCCTGAATTTTTTACAGGAGATCTATACCAGGTACCATGAAGACATCTGGTCAGATGATGCCATGTTCAGCGCAGCGGAGATCTATGAGAACCGTCTGAATCAACCGCAGAAAGCGATGGAGCTTTACGAGAAGATCATCCTCGATTACCCGGGCAGTCTCTTCGTGGTGGAAGCCCGCAAACGGTTCCGCAGCCTGAGAGGCGATACCCTCAACTAAGAAAAAACATTTCTCAAAATAATTATCTTTGACGCATGATCTTATACAGCGTAACCGTAAACGTAGATGAGCAGATTCATCCGGAATGGATCGAATGGATGCGGAACACTCATGTACCCGATGTAATGAAAACCGGGTACTTCAGCCATTATAGAATATTCAAGCTGACCGACCCTGTTCAGCAGGGACATACGTATTCCTTCCAGTATTTTGCTGATTCGCAGGAGAAGCTGGATGAATACCATGCCAAACACTCACCGGCCCTGCAGGCAGAGCATCACAAAAAATACGAGGGCAAATATGCGGCCTTCCGTACCGTATTAGAGGTGATCGAATAAGATGCAGATCCATAAAACACCTATCGAAGGCTTACTGATCTTTGAACCGAAGATCTGGAAAGACGACCGCGGCTATTTCTTCGAAAGCTTCCGTGCCGACCTGTTCGAACAGCAGGGTATCGATGCCCGTTTCATACAGGACAACCAGTCGCTTTCGCAGAAGGGGGCCGTACGTGGCTTACACTTCCAGGCGCCACCCTTTGCACAAGGAAAGCTGGTGCGTGTGATCCAGGGGAAAGTGCTCGATGTCGCTGTCGACATCCGCAAGGGGTCCGCTACTTACGGACAGGCATTTTCTATTGAGCTGAGCGCAGAGAATCAATTGCAGTTCTGGATACCAGAAGGCTTCGCGCACGGCTTCTCGACACTGGAGGATCAGACGATCTTCGCTTATAAGTGCACCAACTATTACCACAAAGATTCTGAAGGAGGCATTCGCTATGATGACCCTTTATTG
>CALNCF010000103.1 GCA_937875035.1 uncultured Sphingobacteriaceae bacterium
AACGGCCCGGGGCTGGTAGAGGTGCAGGAGGTTCCATTCCAGGCTGGGCTGGCGCTGTCCTGTATTGCTCAGGTCGGGACCGGTGCGTTCGGTTCCCATCAGCGTCGCAGTATTTCGCCAGACGTCCATACGGGTATTGGCTGCATAATCGGCAGCGATGCTCGGGCGGCTCCCCCATACTTTGTCCATTGCCAGGTTACGTACCTGTTGAGTATGGCATGCCACGCAGCCATTGGCTACAAAGCTTCTTTTACCCGCCAGGGCATCTTCGCTCAGGCTTGTAGCGTTGGGAAGCGGAGCATTGTTTTCCTGGTTGTGAACGGCAGGGGCAATAGCCACTACCATGGTCAGGCCGATAAAAAGTCCCAATGCCGCGGGAAACAATTTTTTAGGGTTATCAAAGAATTCCATGTACAGTTTTTTCAGTGTGTAATTTCTGTTCTTCCAGCTCTTGCTTTGCTTTGAGGATGTCGATGGCCGATACCGGGATGATGATCTCCTTCCTGCCCCTGGTCATCACCCAGAAATTATAGGCGAACAGCAGGTGCGAGATCCACATCAGTGACCCGCCGATCGCTCTCCATAGCCAGTACGGTGCCATCATCTCTACCGTATCGATAAAGGGTTTGTTGTCCATCCACATCAGTCCCCTGAACGTAGCGCCCATCATCAGCGGGATGGTATAGAAGAGCAGCCCGATCAGCGCCAGCCAGAAATGAGCGCCCACGGTAAGCTGCGGAGGCTCCTTGCCGGTAAGCCGGGGAACGATTGTATAAATAAAGGCCCATAGCATAAAGGTGATGATGCCATACATGGTCAGGTGAGAATGGGCCACCGTAAAATCAGTAAAATGCCATATTAGGTTGGTAAAGCGTAAGGCTTCGGCCGTACCTTGCAGAGAGCCCGTGAAATAGAATATGATGCCTACCAGGTAGAAGGGCAGGGTATAGCTTCCCGAGAGCTTATTCCAGGATCCGTTGAATGTTAAGAGGAAATTGGTGGTGCCGGCTACGACCGGGATCACCATGCCCACGCTGCCCACAATGGCTACGGTCTGCAGCCACCAGGGTATGGCGCTGAACAGGAAATGATGGGTTCCGATGAGGGTATAAAAAAGGATCTGCGTCCAGAACGCGAGGATACCCAGGCTATAGGAATAGATCGGTTTGTTTAGCTGTTGCGGCAGGAAATAGTACATCAGTCCGAGGCTGAACAGCATGAACCACATACCCACGCCCTGGTGCATATAGTACCCTTGCACAATGGTTTCTCCAAGACCGTTCTGCCAGCCCGGCCAGTATGCAACAATGGCGATCACCAGCACGAACATCATGGCGGAAATAATATACCAGTTCGATACATAGATCTCTTTGGTTGTTTTCCGGGCAATGGTCCTCAGGAAATTGAAAAGGGATAATACGACCCCAATGCCGAACAGCGCCATCACCGGCCAGATGTATTCACGGTATTCCCCGCCGCCGTTGTTCACCCCAGCCATCAGCAGCAGGCTTCCCGAAAGCACGGCAGCATTGATCAGCATGAGGGAACGGTAGCCCTGCCGGATGCTTGCCAGGGGAACATTGCTCACCCTCGGTACCACATAATAGGCCAGTCCGAGCATCGCCAGCGAAGCCCATCCCCAGAACACCATATTGGTATGTACCGGGCGCAGCCGGCCGAAGCTCAGCCAGCTGATATGATCGATGTCGGGAGCGCTGAACTTGATGCCTAAGTACTCGCCGATGCTGGTGCCCAGCACCAGCCAGAATGTGGCGCAGCCCAGGTACCACAGGATAAGCCGGGTCAGGTCGGGCGCGATGAATGGGCGTGGCTGACTTTTCTTTTTAACGGAAACAAACCGGGGTGATTCGGGGTGATTGATACCCTCTATCAGGCCGCGCTGATCGCCCGGGGTAATGTTCCCGGCCAGCTCCGTATGAGAAAGCGAAAACTCCAGCTCAGCCTTACGCTGCTCCAATTGCCGGATCTCTTCCGGGCTGAGGTTTTCCAGCTTCTTGTTGAAACGATCGAGCTCCCGCTGCTTCACGAAATGGCTCAACGCGCCATACGCTTTTACAATGGCGATCGTACAGGCCGCAAGCAGGGGGATGACAATGAGAAATACGGTCAGCAGTATTCCCGATTCATTCCATATTCCTTGACTTTGCATAGCATTTTATTTAGGTGTCGCTTATATAGAGGATATTTTTATCCTCTTTTTGCATAAAAAATAGTTCTGACAGCGGAAAGCAGGCGCCGGGCAGCTTGCCGGTGTATCCTGGTTCCATTCCGCCGGCAAATATATAAAAAGCAGGCCAATAAAAGACATTTTTATCCTTTATTAATTTGTGTGATTACCTGCGATGGAGAACTGGGCAGCACAGGGATACAGTGTTTGATCTTATTCCGCAGGGGGATGGGCGTCGCGGTCTGATTCTTCTGCGATCCGGGTATCCGACAGGAGACCGTTCTCATCATCACCCAGCAAATATCCCCAGGATTTTAGCTCCTGTACGCGATCGAACACGACCTTGATAATAGCGACCATGGGTATGGCCAGGAACATCCCCGGGATTCCCCACATGAGCTCTCCCAGCACAATGGCCAGCATGGCAAATAAAGAGTTCAGCTTTACCTTGGAGCCTACAATGCGTGGCATCACATAATTCCCGTCGATAGCATGGATAATGACCAGGGAAAAGATCACCAGCAATACATGACTGGCGGATGAGGTCGCAAAAGTGATGAGCACGCTCAGCAGCAAGGCGGTGAAGATGCCGATATACGGGATGATATTGAACACACCGGTGATGAGGGCCAGCAGGAACCCGTATTTAATGCCGATAAGAAAGAACGCGGCAAAGGAAAGGCTGGCTACAATAAGCATCTGTAGGAACAGTCCGAAGATATATTTCTTAACAATGTATTGGATCTCGGCCAGGATCTTTTCGACCGTGACACTATGCTGCACATCGAACAGGCTGAGCAGGAAACGGACGATCTGTCTTCTGTATAATAAGAGGAAGAAGCCATACAGGAACGTGAAAATAAGCAGCACCAGAACAGAGGTGAGCGAGAGCAGGGTCTGCCCCAGTATAGAGGTACCGGTGCTCACCGATTTGGCAGCGGTGCTGTTGAGGTAGTCGATCTGCTGCCGGGCATTGACATGGAACGTATCCGAGATCCATTGCTGCAGGCTGTTCAGCGAGCCGGCTACCTGTTGCCTGAATGCAGGCCAGTCGTTTGCCAGGGCGCTGAGCTGCGAGCCCAGCAACGTGAAAAGGGCAAAGATAGCGCTGGTAAGGAGCAGCATACAGGCGATGGACGATATGGCCCGCGGAAAGCGCAGCCTGCGTTCCATCCAATAAGCCATGGGTAGCAGGATTAGTGCGCACAGCAAGGCAAACAGCAGGGGGATAAGGATGGTTTGCCCGATGATGCACAGGTACCCGATCAGCACCATGCTGATCAGGGTGCAGCAGAGCTTAACATAAAACGGCAGCTTGATGATCTTTTCCATAACGCTGTATCTGGTTGTCAGTAAATGCAAAAAGGTGCTCTTAAATTCCGGCTCAGTCCGGAAGATTTTGTACATCGATGCCCCATTTGTTCATATTGGCCCAGGCGAAATCGTCCTTATAACGATCCGGGATCCGGCCTTCGAGCATAGAGCCTACGGCAATCGAAGGGAAGATCTCCTCAAAGGTGAGCATGTCATTCAGCGAGGTGCGCCGGTAGATGTGCGAACGGGTAATGTTCACCATATTATCCAGCCCGGATGCACCCAGCAGCTCCACGAAATTCTTTACGGTATAGCGGTGGTAATTAGCCACGCGTTGCTTCTTATCGTCGACCACCAGCCCGACCGATAGGGAAGGATCCTGGGTGGCTACGCCTGTAGGACATTTATTGGTATTGCATTGCAGCGCCTGTATACATCCCACGGCCATCATCATCGCCCTTGCGCTGCCATGGCACGTATCATATGGAAACCGGTCACCATTTTACCGGACGCGATGATGCGGATGTGCTTACGGATGTCGAGACCGCGCAGGATATTATGAACAAAGGCCAGTCCGTCGAGCAGAGGAGCGCCCACATAATTGGAGAATTCCTGCGGTGCTGCCCCGGTGCCGCCTTCGCCGCCGTCTACAGTAATAAAATCAGGGTAAGTGTCGAGGTCGATCATGGCTTTGCAAATGGCGATGAACTCGCTCTTATGCCCGATGCATAATTTAAAGCCTACCGGTTTTCCGCCCGAGAGCTCGCGAAGCTGCCTGATGAACAGTACCATTTCGCGGGGTGTATTGAAGGCAGAGTGGAATGGAGGCGATACGACGTCGGTGTACGGAACGATATGACGGATCGCCGCGATCTCAGGGGTGTTCTTGGTGGCCGGGAGGATTCCTCCGTGCCCGGGTTTCGCGCCCTGGGAGATCTTGAGCTCGATCATCTTTACATGAGGATGCTTTGATTTTTCCGCAAACAGTTCCGGTGAGAACTTTCCCGCTTCATCACGGCAGCCGAAATAGCCGGTACCGATCTGCCAGATAATGTCTCCTCCGTGTTTCAGGTGGAAAGGGCTCAGGCCTCCTTCACCGGTGTTGTGCGCGAAGCCGCCGATCTTTACGCCGGCATTCATGGCTTCCACGGCATTAGAGCTCAGCGAGCCGTAGCTCATGGCCGAGATGTTAAAGATGCTGGCGGAATATGGTTGTGTGCAGTCTTTGTTTCCGAAGACAACACGCGGATTCTGATCGAGGGAATGAAAATCTTTCGGGGCGATGGAATGGCACATCCATTCGTAGCCTTCACTGTATACGTCCATTTGCGTACCAAAAGGCATGGTATCGGTTTCGTTCTTGGCCCGCTGGTAAACGGTAGAGCGGTCGATGCGGTTGATCGGCCGGCCGTCGGTATCCGACTCCACGAAATACTGGTACACCTTCGGCCTCATCTCTTCCATAAAATAGCGCAGCCTCCCGAACACCGGGTAGATCCGCATAATGGAATGTCTTTTCTGGACCATGTCGTAATACCCCATGAGGGTGAGAAAGAGCAGCACGAAGAAAAAAGGATACCAGTTCGGGCTCAGGTAAATGGAAAACAGCAGGGTGCAGAGCAGCAGCAGGGTCGAAACAATGACGAATAATTTACGCATAGCTTATCGTGATAGTTTAAGATGGTGTGCAGAACAAATGCTAAGATTGCAAGTTTCCGGTGATTTTCCAATTAAACCTGCTTATTGCCGGATCACAACAAAAGCATGCCAACTGATTGTCGCTTTTACCCCTTTCTGATATTGCCGGACGAATCCTAACTTTGAGAGAACCGGGCTGTCTGCCTGGCGCGAGGCCGATCTTGCGAAGCTACACGGCATAGGTGCGGATGCTTTGGTGAAATTAAAGGAGCTGATGGTCGCACAACAGCTGTCATTTAGGAGATAGATCAATATCAGAATAAGCATTAACCAGATAATCACGATATGGAAAAAGAATTACTGGAGATCAAAGCAGCCATCCAGATACTGAAGCCGGCGGCTGAAGTGTTTGAGGCGATCGTAGACCCGGCAAAGATGTCGGGCTATTTTATTTCTGAAAGTAGCGGCAGGATGGAGGAAGGGAAGGAACTGGTCTGGCGCTTTCCCGAGTTTGATATGGATGTACCGCTGCGTGTAGGACGGATCGAGAAGGATTCATACATTTCTTATTACTGGGAAGATGCCGGTAAGGAAATGCGTGTGGAGATGAGCCTGAGTCCTTCATCCGGCCAGGCTACGGTAGTACGCATCACGGAGAAGAGCCGGGAGAACGATGAAGAGGGAATCAGATGGCTGAAGGGAAATACCGAAGGCTGGGCGAATTTCCTGGCTTGCTTAAAGGCTTATCTCGAGTACGGGATCAACCTGAGAAAAGGTGCATTTGATTATGACCGCGAATAATTGCATATGACTAATAAGGCGACCCTCAGCAATACCGAACAGGTAACGGCTCATATTCAGAAGCTGGATGCCGCGATCATCCCGGCGATAGAGGAGATCCGGCAGATTGTTTTAAGCGCTGATCCGGAAATAGGAGAACAGATCAAGTGGAACTCGCCCTGCTTTTATTATACCGGTGAGATGAAACCTTTTGATCCGAAGGAATACAAGCGTGATATCGTGGTGATGAACCTGCACCGTAGCCAGATTTTACTGGTGTTTCCCACAGGAGCCCGCGTGCAGGATACTACCGGTCTGATGGAAGGGAAGTATACCGACGGACGTAGGCTGATCCGTTTTAAAGACCTGGAAGATGTGAGGAAGAAAAAGGATGCATTGATCAACGTGCTCCGCGATTGGCTGGCGCTGGTGGAAAAATGAGCTTCCCCGGGTATGGATGGAATAAGGGAACGATTTTGCGTAACTTCGCGCATTCACAAGATGTTATCCTCCGGAGATCATGTTAAGACACCTGGGAACCAAACGAACGTATAGCCACAATGTGAAGCTGGCTTCGCTGCTGGGCATTACTGCCGGCTTTGTGAACGCTGCCGGGTTCCTGGGCTTTACGGTGTTAACGACGAATGTAACGGGGCATGCCGCCTTGTTCGCGGAGCGGATCGCCCTGCAGGACTGGATGACGGCGAGGGTCGTTGCCCTCTGGATGTTCCTGTTCTTCGCGGGTGCCTTCATCTCCAGCCTGATCGTTTCCCGCATCGGGCGCAACCAGCAATTCTCTTATACGATCCCGATCCTGCTCGAAATGATGATCTTGCTACTGGTAGCTTTGTTAGGCCATCGCTATGATCAGAGCCTTGTGGCTAAGGAACTGTTCGCAGGGAGCCTTTTGTTCGCTATGGGACTACAGAATTCGCTGGTTTCGATGGTGTCCGGTTCGGTGGTCCGCACAACGCACCTCACGGGTACCTTTACCGACTTAGGGATCGAGCTCGCACAGGTGATCCAGAAAGGCCGGGAAGACCGGTCGGGACTGGTATCGAAGATCAAGCTTCGCTCGGCCATTATCTTTTTCTTTATGAGCGGGGCCTTGTGCGGGGCCTACCTGTTCAACGTGATCAGCTTCTATGCGTTCATGGTGCCCGTTGCGATCCTGCTCTACGCGCTTATGTATGATGTGCTCCGGGTGCGCCTGAAGCGCTATTACCAGCAGCTGCATCACCCTGCGAAAAAGGATTAGAAGGGTATCCTACAGGTATTTTACCCTGCTGAAAGCGCTGAGATATATTTCCGCACGCACGTCTGTTGTTATATTTAAGACAAATTTGTCTTAAATTAAAAAAATGCTTTACTTTGTGCTGTTAATTAAAGTGATGATGTTTTCGAAAGCCTGCGAATACGGTATTAAAGCGATGATCTATATTGCTACCCAATCCTTAGAAGGGAACAGGGTAAAAATTGGAGATGTGGTGGAGAACACGGGCTCACCCGAAGCGTTTACGGCCAAGATCTTAGGGATGCTTACCAAATACAACATTGTCAATTCACTCAAAGGTCCGTACGGTGGCTTTGAGATTGACAAGCACCAGATGAAAAAAATAAAGGTTATCGAGATTGTTTCCGCTATTGATGGCGATAACATTTTCAATGGTTGCGCGCTTGGTCTCAGTGAATGTAACAATAACAGGCCCTGCCCTATGCATGACAAATTTATAAAGGTGAGAACCGAATTGAAGCAGGTGCTGGAAAATACTTCTATTTATGACCTGGCAACGCAATTCAAAGGAGGGAAGGTGTTTTTAATGAAATAACTTTTTTTGATCTTATTTAAGATAAAAATGTCGTAAATGAGATCAAGGCTGAAAACAGTAGTTTGAATCAACTAACATTTAAAATCTGAAAATATGGATATTACTAAAGAAACAATTATTGGGGAGCTGGTAGCCCGGGACTACCGCACAGCCTCTGTCTTTAAGCAAAA
>CALNCF010000104.1 GCA_937875035.1 uncultured Sphingobacteriaceae bacterium
TCATGGTGGCGCGCATGGCATCGCTTAAGCTCCCGCTCTTCATCATTACCTGCTGCTGTGAGAATACGTCGGCAGCCATACAACGGAAAGGGATCATGAGGCTGTCGAAATTCCCGTCGGAGTTCGCTGTTGCCTGCGCGGCAAGCTGGAGCAGGGCGAAGTTCAGGGGAATGTCGTTCACCAGGTTGGAACGGAACCGTGCCTGGAACCCGGAGTCGATCTCCAGCCCCATGGAAACCACCGAAGCGTTCTCGCTTTTCTTCTTGAAGTAATAACTGTATTCGCTGTCGAAGCTGCCCGATACCCAGCTCTGGAAATCCTGGCTTTGCACAATGTATTCCAGGTCGTACGGAGAATAGCCGGAAGCGTACATGCCGCCCAGCAGGCCGCCCATAGAGGTTCCGGTGATGTAATCAACAGGAATATTATTCTCTTCGAAAGCCTTGAGCACACCGATATGCGCCAGCCCTTTGGCGCCGCCGCCACTGAGCACAACGCCCACTTTCTGTGAGAATGAAGAAGAAACGATCAATAAGAGGAGAAATACAATCAGAAGTAGTTTATATTTCATATCAAGCAGATTTCCTCTAAATGTAGCGAAAAAATCAATCCTTCATAAAAAAGCATAGGGGAGTTTTTATTTTATCCCTGAGCTGAACAAGCCTTTCTTATATTTGTCCAAAATTCCAAATATGAAATCCAAACCGGCCAAAGAGTCACTCACCATTATGAACGAGCTGGTATTGCCCAACGATACCAATACGCTTCACAACCTGATGGGTGGCCGACTGCTCCATTTGATGGACATCGCGGCTGCCATCGCCGCGCAAAAGCATAGCAACCGGATCGTTGTGACCGCATCTGTCGACAATGTATCCTTTAAAGAATCCATTAAGCTGGGCGATGTGGTCACCATCCAGTCGAAGGTGACCCGCTCCTTCACCTCATCGATGGAGGTTCGCCTCGATGTATGGGCCGAGAATATTCCTTCGGGAACACGCATCAAGAGCAACGAAGCCTATTATACCTTTGTGGCTGTAGACCAGTCGGGTAAGCCGATCCCGGTTCCCGAGGTTCGCCCGGAAACCACGGAAGAGACCGAGCTGTACGCGGGCGCCCTGCGCCGCCGCCAGCTCCGGCTGGTGCTGGCCGGCAAGATGCAGGCCAATGATGCCACAGAGCTCAAAGCCTTGTTCTTCCATAAATAAAAAAATCCCGGGTCGTATACACCCGGGATTTTTTTATTGAACGCTTGCTTACGGATCATTTGCCTTCGCTCAGCATCAGGATCCGGTCGAACTCTTCTTTCTTCAGGGACATCACCGAGAGACGGCCCTGCCGTACCAGCGAGATATTCTTCAGCTGCGCGTCTTCCTTGATCATTTCCAGCGTAACCGGTTTCTTCAGCGTTTTATAGGGTTGCAGATGTAGAGTCAGGTCTACAAGATAAGTATTGCGTA
>CALNCF010000105.1 GCA_937875035.1 uncultured Sphingobacteriaceae bacterium
TATCAGATACTCTTTTGCTTCATTCCCGACAAGAACACTTCCATCAGGTTGGAAAAAGCGATCATGGTTTGAGTCAGCTGCTTTGCCTTACGCTCCGACAGGTTGTTCAGCAGGAAAGCATCATCTCCCAGGCGTAACGGCACGCGGATCAGGGTATCTTTCTTAAATGTGATCTCACCTTCCCGTTCAATAATATTCACGATCAGCAGCCTGACCGCGTTCGAGCCAATATCTATCGCAGCGTATCTCAATGTTATATCTTATCTTTTAAATAGTTGTAAATATCGATCTGGGCACGGTAGTTCTCTCCTTTCGCCACTACATAGCGATTGCTCTGAGCGGCATTCAGCACCCGCGCTTTGGTATTATCCCTCCACTGCATCTCCAGGAGGGTACGCATCTCTGCCAGGATCTCCTTATCGCGCACCGGGAAAGCCACCTCTACCCGGTTATCCAGGTTGCGCACCATCCAGTCGGCCGAAGATACATACATCAGCTCTTTCCCGCCATTTTCAAATACGAATACCCGCGCATGCTCCAGGAATTTATCCACGATGCTGATCGCTTCTATGTTTTCGCTCAGGCCTTTTACGCCCGGCACCAGGCAGCAGATGCCACGGATGATCAGGCGGATCTTCACACCGGCCTGGCTGGCCTGGTACAGTTTGTTGATGAGCTCGGTATCTACCAGGCTGTTCAGCTTAATAAATATCCCGGCCTTCTTCCCGGCCTTTGCCCATCGGATCTCATGGTCGATATATCCCATGATACGTTTCCGCATCTCTGCCGGCGCCACCAACAGCTGTGTGTATGAGCCCTTCACCACACCCTTTTCCAGGTAATTGAAGAGGCGGTTCATTTCTTCGGTAATGTGGGGATCGGCTGTAAAGAAGCTGTGATCACCATATAGCAGGGCTGTCTTTTCGTTATAGTTCCCGGTAGATAAATGCGCGTACCGGACTAATTTATTCTTCTCGCGGCGGGTGATGAGGCACATCTTGGCATGCACCTTTTTTTCGGGTACACCCAGCAGCACGTTCACTCCTTCATCTACCAGCTTCTGCCGCCAGTTAATATTATTCTCTTCATCGAAGCGTGCCTTCAGCTCAAACACAACGGTCACAGCCTTGCCGTTCCGTGCCGCGTTGATCAGCGCATTAATGATGCGCGAATCCTGGGCTACACGATACAGGGTGATCTTGATGGAGGTCACCTTCGGATCAATAGCAGATTCGCGCAGCAAACGGATCACGTAATCGAACGACTGGTACGGAAGGTGGATCATGTAATCCTTCTTCGCGATCGCATTCAGTATATGATGCTCCCGGTTAAGCTGCTCGATCTCCAGGGGAACGTTTTTGGTATATTCCAGTGCCGGACCGCCCACATTCGGGAAGCCGATAAAGTCTTTAAAATTGTGGTATCTCCCGCCGGGGATCATATTGTCGGAAACCAGGCTCAGCTTCTCCACCAGGAAATTCAGCATATCCGGCGGAAGCTCGTGATCGTACAGCATACGTACCGGCTTTCCCTTTTTTCGTTGCTTCAGTCCCTTGGAAAGCACGTCGATCACGCTCGCGCTCAGGTCTGTTTCCAGGTCCAGCTCCGCATCACGTGTCATCTTGATCGTGTATGCCTCATATTCGTTGCAATTGAACATCGAAAATATCTCATCCAGGCAATAGCGGATCACATCTTCGAGCAGGATAATAAATTTCAGGTTATTCGTTTCAGGGAGAATGAGGAAACGGGAATGTACATCCGTAGGGACCTCGATCAGCGCCAGCTTATACTTTGAGGGCGTTTCACGGTTATACAGCTTTATATAAAGGTAAATGGATTTGTCTTTCAGGAACGGAAAAGGCTTCTGCTTCTCTATCATAACCGGAACAAGCGTAGAGAGCACCCTGTCTTTAAAGTACTGCTTAACGAAGGCTCCCCGGGTTACGTTCAGCTGCTTCTCACCGATAATAAAGATCTTTTCTTCGGCAAGCGCCTTTACCAGCACCTCATTATAGAGGTATTCAAATTTCTGCTGCTGGCGGATCACCTGCTGCTTGATCTGCTTTAATACTTTCTGGGGATTATAGCCAATGAATTTCTTATCC
>CALNCF010000106.1 GCA_937875035.1 uncultured Sphingobacteriaceae bacterium
TTTCGCGGCTTCTTCCGCGATCTTACGGATGTGATCGGGTGTGGTGCCGCAGCATCCCCCGACGATATTCAGGAACCCGTGTTCGATAAAATCATGAATGTGCACGCACATCATCTCCGGGCTCTCGTCATACTCCCCGAATTCGTTCGGCAGGCCGGCATTCGGGTAGGCGCTGACAAAGGTTTCCGACTTCGCCGCCATCTCTTCAATGTAAGGCCTCATCTCCTTCGCGCCCAGGGCGCAGTTCAGCCCAACGCTTAACAATTGCGCATGGCTCACGGAATTAAGAAAGGCTTCGTCCGCTGGCATCGGTGATCGTACCAGATACCATCACCGGGATTTTTTGCCCGGTCTCTTTACAGTATTGATCGAGGGCGAAAAGGCCGGCTTTAGCATTCAGCGTATCGAAGATCGTTTCTATCAGGATAATATCGGAACCCCCGTCTATCAGTCCACGGATCTGTTCCGTGTAAGCCGCCACCAGCTCGTCGAAAGAAATGGCGCGGAACCCGGGATCATTCACATCGGGAGAAAGAGACAGGGTACGGTTGGTCGGTCCGACCGATCCTGCTACGAAGCGGGGCTTGCCGGGGTTCGCCTGTGTATATTCCCGGGCAGCCTGTTTCGCAAGACGGGCGCCCTCATAATTCA
Organism: uncultured Sphingobacteriaceae bacterium; assembly: GCA_937875035.1. Taxonomy (GTDB): domain Bacteria; phylum Bacteroidota; class Bacteroidia; order Sphingobacteriales; family Sphingobacteriaceae; genus CALNCF01. Next base: position 652 of record CALNCF010000106.1, read on the forward strand.
GTTCGTATACCAGGTTCTCCATGTGATAATCGGCCATGGAGATGGCATTCGAGCTGAAGGTGTTTGTTTCTAAAATATCGGCTCCGGCATCCAGGTATTCCCGGTGGATCGCCAGGATAATATCCGGGCGGGTCAGGTTCAGCAGGTCGTTGTTCCCTTTCAGGTCACCGGCATGATCCTTAAAACGTTCTCCCCTGAAATCCTCTTCCCCGAGCTTGTAACGCTGGATCATGGTGCCCATCGCGCCATCCAGCACCAGGATCCGCTCCTCTAATAATTCTTGTATGTTCATTTTATCAATTGCCTTAAAACCAGCACGAACCAGGGAAAAGAATAGCCTTTAACCGGGTTGGTATTGCTGCAAAAAGCTTATCTGAAAAATCAGGATTCTGAGTTCTCTTATCATCCCCAAATTTCAGGGTAGATTTTAGCACCTTGTTAGCACAGGTTGCTAAGACATCGTTGGGTCTAATCCCTCCGTCTTTCTTGATAAGCATCGCAAAGTAAACACATTAGCGGTTCATTAGCAAATGTTTTTTGTGGATGGAAGAGTGTGAGGATCACCGGCCGGTACTGAAACCCCTTGCCGTTACTGCGTATAAGGAGCGCTGAAGGATTAAGGAAAGGGGACAGAATGCTTAACGTTAAGTTAACATTAACTTAATCTGTTTGACTTACCCGGATCGTATTTTTGAACAGAAGTGATAAAGAAGCTGGCCCCTTTTCTGTTTATTGTATTCACGATCCTGCTGCTTTCGGCATGCTTTAAAGCATACCGGTCGAAGATCAGGATCGATGGCTCGAGTACGGTCTACCCGGTTACGGAAGCCGTGGCAGAGGAGTACCGTGCGGAGCACGGGGATGTGAAGCTGACAGTGGGAGTGAGTGGTACCGGTGGTGGCTTGCGTAAGCTGGCCCGCCACGAGATCGAGATCGCGAACGCATCGCGCCCGATCAGCCGGGGCGAGATCGGTTTGTGCCGGAAGAACGGGGTCGAGTTCATCGAGCTGCCGGTTTGCTATGATGGCATCGTGATCGTGGTCAATCCTGAAAATGATTTTGTTGATTATTTAAGCGTATCGGAGCTGAAAAAGATCTGGGAGCCCGCCGCGCAGGGTAGGATCAGGACCTGGAAGCAGGTGCGCGATACCTGGCCGGATAAGCCTTTGCATCTTTATGGGGCCGGTACTTCTTCGGGCACCTACGATTATTTTACGGAAGCGATCAATGGAACGGCGCATTCTTCGCGCGGCGATTATACGGCCAGCGAAGACGACAACGTGCTGGTGCAGGGTGTGTCGGGCGACCGTCATGCCTTAGGCTATTTCGGCCTGGCCTATTACCTGGAGAATAAAAACATACTGCGGCTGATCCCGGTAAAGAACGACCGGGTGGCGGGTCCGCAGGAAGCGGTATACCCGAACGACTCGACCATTATGCAGGGCTTGTACAGCCCACTGGCACGTCCCGAGTTTATGTATGTAAACCTGGAAGCCGCGAAGCGGGAAGAGGTGAAAGAGTTTATCCGCTTCTATATGCAGCATGCCGGCAAGCTGGTCAGGGAGCTGGGGTATATTCCCTTCCCCGAACAGGGCTATCGCCTGATACAGCAACGTTTCGATGCGCAGCACAGGGGTTCCTTATTTGAGCATCGCTCGCATGTAGGAATGAATATGATGGATTTTTTAAAGGAGGCGGAATGAATAGGCTCTTAACCTGGTTCGAACATATCTTTTCAGATAAGGCCATGATGCAGGAGCGGATCATCAAACTGTTCCTCATGCTGTGCAGCCTGCTTACCGTATTGGTTACCCTGGGAATTATCGCGGTGCTGGCGGTCGATACCTTCCGTTTCTTCCAGGTCGTTTCCATTATTGATTTCTTCACCGATACCCAATGGACACCCTTGTTCGAGGATAAGCATTTCGGTATCCTGCCGCTTCTGACAGGTACCCTGCTGACCAGCTTTATCGCCATTATTATTGCGGTGCCCATGGGCCTGACCATCGCGGTCTACCTGAACGAATACGCGCCGAAGCAATTCACCCGGGTGATTAAGCCCCTGCTCGAAATACTGGCGGCCATACCTACGGTGGTGTACGGCTTCTTTGCCTTGCTCGTGGTTACACCCCTGCTGCAAAAAATAATACCGGGACTGGGGGGCTTTAATGCCTTGTCGGCAGGACTGGTTATGGGGATCATGATCATGCCTTACATTACTTCTTTGAGTGAAGATGCCCTGCGGGCGGTGCCCGGCTCCTTGCGCGAAGCGGCCTATGGCATGGGCTCTACCCGTTTGCAAACGGCTTTCCGGGTGATGATCCCTGCAGCCTCTTCGGGTATTATGGTATCGGTGATCCTGGCCATTTCCCGGGCGATCGGCGAGACCATGATCGTAGCCATTGCCGCCGGGCAGCAGGCCCGGCTCACGCTCAACCCCGCATCATCCGTAGAAACCATTACCACTTATATCGTGCAGGTAAGCATGGGCGATGTGCCCCGTGATTCCATCGAATACAAAAGCATTTTCGCGGCAGGGATGGCCCTGTTCGTTTTCACATTTATATTGAATAACATCAGCTTCTGGATAAAGCGGCGTATCGGGAATAAGTATGAATAAGCAGCGCACCCATCAGCGGAAGGATACCGCGTTCAGATACCTGGCCCTGGCTTGTACCGGGCTGGGCCTGCTTGTGCTGGCTCTTTTGCTGTACGATATCTTCGCCCGTGGCTCCGGCCGCCTGAGCTGGGATTTTATCACGCATCTTCCTTCCCGTTTCCCGGAAAAAGCCGGCATCCTGACGGCGCTTGCCGGGATGGTATCGGTCATGGTGCTGACCATGATCTTTGCGTTCCCCGTGGGTATCGCTACAGGCATCTACCTGGAAGAATACGGAACGCGTAACCGTTTTGCGCGCATCCTGGAGATCAACATCGCTAACCTGGCAGGGGTGCCCTCTATTATTTACGGGATCCTCGGCCTCGAAATATTTGTACGCTTTTGCCGCCTGGGTAACAGCATCCTTGCCGGGGCGCTTACCCTGGCCCTGCTTATTCTCCCGGTGATCGTGGTATCGACCCGCGAGGCGATCCGTGCCGTGCCGCGCTCCTTCCGCGAGGGCTCGCTGGCGATGGGCGCTACGCAATGGCAGACCATCTGGAACGTGGTCTTACCTTCGGCATTCGGTGGGATCATCACCGGGCTGATCCTGGCCATCTCCCGGGCGATCGGTGAAACGGCTCCCCTCATCGTAGTAGGCGCGCTGGTATATGTGCCCTTTATTCCCGAGGGTCCGCTCGACCAGTTCACGGTGCTGCCGGTGCAGATCTTCAACTGGATCAGCCGTCCGCAGGCAGGCTTTGCCACCAATGCCGCCGCGGCTATTATTGTATTACTCACCTTTACGTTTGTGCTGAACGGCATAGCCGTTTACCTCCGACATAAATGGTATAAAAAAGTGAAGCACTGACATGTATAAGATCGAAGCGAAAAACATACACACCTTTTACGGGAAGACCCAGGTGCTGAAAGACATCAGCCTGGCCATCCGTCCGAATACGGTCACCGCCTTTATCGGTCCTTCGGGCTGCGGAAAGTCTACCTTACTGCGCTGCTTCAACCGGATGAATGATCTCACCGAGAACTTCAGGCTCGACGGACTGATCACCATCGACGGGCGCGATATCTATTCCCCAAAGATCGATGTTACCCTGCACCGTAAAAAGGTAGGCATGGTGTTCCAGGAGCCGAACCCCTTTCCGAAGTCGATCTTCGAGAACGTGGCCTATGGCTTAAAGGTGAACGGGCTCCGGCATAAGAAATTCCTGGCGGAAACGGTGGAACGTTCGCTGCGCCAGGCGGCCTTGTGGGATGAGGTAAAGGATGATCTCTCCAAGCCAGCTATGGAGCTGTCGGGCGGACAGCAGCAGCGGCTGTGCATTGCCCGCGCGTTGGCGGTAGAGCCTTCGGTGATCCTGATGGATGAGCCTGCCTCGGCGCTCGACCCGATCTCCACGGCGAAGATCGAAGAGCTGATCTATGAGCTGAAGAAGAAATATACCATCCTGATCGTAACGCATAATATGCAGCAGGCTGCCCGGGTGAGCGACAAGACCGCGTTCTTTTATATGGGCGAACTGATCGAATATGATGATACTTCGCGCATCTTTACTAACCCGAAATCGCAGCAGACACAGAACTACATCACCGGAAGATTCGGCTGATCGTATTTATTTTTTGAAAGGAATTATTGAGAAGATGAACCACCTCGAACACGAACTAAAGCACCTCAAGGCCGGCATGACGGAAATGCTGCTGCTGGGACAATCGCAGCTTGTAAAGAGCCTCGATGCCTTGTTCCGTATGGACAAAGATCTTGCACGCGAAGTGCTCTTCAATGAAAAGCGCGTGAACGCGCTGGAGCTGAAGATCGACAAGGACTGTGAAAATATTTTCGCTCTGTTCAACCCGGTAGCGAACGATCTGCGTTTCGTGTTCTCTTCCCTCAAAAGTAATTCGAATATTGAACGTATTGCCGATAACGCCGAGGGCATTGCGCATTATGTATTGCAAACCGGAAGCGTGTTCAGGCCGGAGCTGCTGCAACAGACCAGCTTCGCGGAAATGAGCGATACGGTGATCGGGATGATGGCTGGTATCTGTGAGGCTTACGAGCAGGACGATACGCAGCTTGCGCGTTCGATGTTTGAAAAAGACCTGCGATTGAATGAGATCAATACGGCAGCGACCGATCGCATTGCGGAGTACATCCGCCGGCAGCCCGATGACATCGAGCCGGCGCTTTACCTGCTGACCATTATCCGGAAGCTGGAAAGGGTAGGAGATCTGATCACGAATATTTCGGAAGAGCTGATCTTTTACATGGAAGCGAAAGTGCTGAAGCACGGAAAGAAAACCTTTCGTGCGGGTGATAGCTGATCGTCGCGAACAGGCGGTCAGTTCAGGCGTTTGGTCATCTGGTCTTCCACTGCTCTGAAGAGCTGAGCGGGCTTCATGCCGCGCCAGTTGAGCTCGTCGAGCTGTCCGCCGAAGTTGATGTAATAATCAATATTGCTGGTCTTAAATTCTTCGATCACATGCTCCCGGAAATTGATGCCGGCGATCCATCCGTCTTCCACCTCCTGGAACCACTCTTCATAATAGCAGTCGTCGGAGCTGTGATAGTTCAGCACATTCTCCCCGATCAGGATGAACTTATTGATCCCGTTCTCCATCATCAGCTCCAGCACCTGGCGTTTCAGGAACATGATGTCGTTCGTAATGCAGTCGTTCCATTCGCCCAGGAATTCGATAATGGCATACTGCTGTTCGTAATCGGCGAAGAGCACTTTCAGGTAGAGGGTAGGCGATCCGAAGAAATCCCATTGAGGGTGTATGTAGAAATTATAGATCTGGCTGCTGTATTCAAATTCGCTGTACTCTCTCCCGTAAAACGGAGAGTACTCGTCTTCCGAAGCAATGTAATCATCGCGCCACCTGTAATATGGTTCAATTTCGTGCATCTGTTTATTCCTTGTGCCGGAGGCACTTTTATTGGTTGTTCTGGTAAGCTTCTACAGCTTTGCGTACGCTGCCGTATTGTTCGAGCAGTTGGGTGGCACGCTGTTCATCCAGCGCTGTTTCCTGCATGATCATCTTAACACCACGATCGACCAGTTTGTTGTTCGAAAGCTGCATGTCGACCATTTTATTGCCCTTTACCCTGCCCAGGCGGATCATAACCGAAGTGCTGATCATATTCAGCACCAGCTTTTGCGCCGTACCCGATTTCATCCGGGTGCTGCCGGTAACAAATTCAGGTCCGACCACTACCTCCACCGGGAATTGCGCCGCTGCTGCCACCGGGCTGCCTGCATTACAAACGATGGCACCGGTGGAAATATGATGCTCCCCGCATTTTTTTAAGGCCCCGATCACATAGGGGGTTGTTCCCGAAGCGGCGATGCCGATCACGAAATCTTGAGAGGTGATCTCATGGGCAAGCAGGTCCTTCCAGCCCTGCTGCTCATCATCTTCGGCGAACTCCACGGCTTTCCGGATCGCAGAATCACCTCCGGCGATCAGCCCGATCACGAGCCCCTGCGGCACGCCAAAGGTTGGGGGGCATTCGGAGGCATCCACAATACCGAGGCGTCCGCTGGTGCCTGCACCGATATAGAACAGTCTGCCTCCTTCTTTCATCTTAGCGGTTACGGCTTCGGTCAGCTGTTCGATCGCTGGGATGGCTTTTTCTACGGCAAAGGGTACCCTTTGGTCTTCCTTGTTGATATTGCGAAGCAGCTCCAGCGTGCTGAGCTCCTCCAGGTGGTTATAAAGAGAGTCTGATTCTGTTGTCTTTTTCATGATGTATGATAAGTGATGAGCCCCTGCATCGGACTTTTGATCGTCCTTCCGATCACGGTATGATAATGCCCGGCAACCTCTTCGAGCGTATCCCTGAAGATGATGCCGATGGAGCCGATGCAATGGATCGGTGTTCCTTCGGGAGCCTTGTATTTGCTGATCACCCGCCGGAAAAACTCATGCATGCAACTGCTTACAAGCTCCGTGCAGTAAGGGTGATCCTTATAGAGCTCTACGAAGCGGGTGAAGCTGCCGAGGTAGCTGTTCGCCCCGGGTTTCCGGTAGATATGGTCGAGCAGGATCTCCAGGCTGAGATCCGGGT
>CALNCF010000107.1 GCA_937875035.1 uncultured Sphingobacteriaceae bacterium
AAAAGCAGGGGAGTATGGCAGGAGGGTACCATGTTTATGTGCCCGGAGAAGATCCTGTAAAGCAGGCAGCGCATTATGCCCGTTATGTAAAGCTGGAGAAAGGGAACTTCAGGCCGGTGGTCGATGTGGAATACATGCCCGGCAGCCGGGAGCTCCTGGTTTCCGAAGCCCGCTTTACGGCCGACCTGGAAATCTTTCTCGGCCAGCTCGAAAGGGCGTATGGGCTGAAGCCCGTGATCTATACCCATATGGATTTTTACGAGCGTTACCTCTCCGGCAGCTTCAGTCATTATCCGTACTGGATGGCATCGTATACGCAGGAAGCGCCGGGTATGATGAGCCTGTTCTCAGAGCCTGACCCGGAGGTTTTGCCGGCGATCTACGTATGGCAGTTCACTGCTTCAGAAAGCATCCCCGGTGTGGCCGGCCCGGTGAGCATCAGCTTCCTGCCCATGGCGAATGTGCATAGCATGTCATATTAGGGAATGCCTACGACTTCCCGTATTTCAAACGGAAAAAAAGTAAGACCACGTTCACTGAAAAGGAGAAGCTGTTGGCGATGATAATGGGCAGATCGCGGATCAGTATACCGTAGCAAACCCACAGCGCCAGGCCGATGATCAGGGTGATGATCGTGAGGATGGAAATATGCTCCGCCTTCCGTTCCCTGATGGTCATGATCAGCTGAGGCAGCATAGCAACGGCAGTGCATATCCCTGCAATAATGCCTAAGGCAGTAATGTACGAGCCGCTCATAGGGCAGGGGACGCTTCTTTAACATAGACCTCACCCTTGTAGGGATGGATCGAAGAATGATACCGATAGCCCGATTCGACCAGGTAATAGGTCATCAGGTCGCACCAGCAGATCTCTTCCCGGAAGATGTCTACCTGCGGGAGCGTGCCGCGCTGGCAGCTGTTAGGCTTGTCGTAGTCGTATTCGCCGTTATGCTGTTTGCACCATTCCGTAAACAGGTTCATTTCCGAAGGGTGAGAGAACACGATCTTGAAATGCGTTTCCTCCGTAACCGATTTCAGGTCATCGTTCAGGTAATGATGATGCTTATGGCGATGGCGGATGATCTTTGCCGTGTATTGCATATATACCGGTTTAATGCCAGGTGTTGAACAAAAAAATCCGTTTTATTCAGTATAAAACGGATCTTGAAGCACCAGCCTATGCCTGTCTTTTTTTGTCGTTCGTGCCGCGTTCCCGGTCGTCTGTACGATCGTTCCCGCCAACATGTTTGGCATTGGCTGTAGACCGGATGGTCTTTGACTCCAGTCCTTTCTTGGCAGTTTCGCTCTTGGTGGTAGCGTCTGCTCTCTTCGTCGAATGATTTTTATTCGTTTCCATAACAATGAATATGAAGTTCATCAGGATGGTCAACAAGACCATGCCTGCCGCTGCTGCGCCAGGGGCTATGCTGCTGTGCGGTTATTGTGGAATAGATTTTACAGCTGGGGAGAAATATGTTCAGGAGTGGAACGAAAAGCTGCTTCGGTATTACTGCATCTTCTTCAGCTCATGGAGCAGGTATTCCAGCCCGTTGAGCCTGATCTCGTACATCAGCCCGAGCTGCTGTCCCAGCTTGCCCGGCGGAAAGCCCTTGTTATGGTACCACACCAGGTAATGCTCCGGCAGGTTACAAAGCAATACATCCTTATATTTCCCGTAAGGCATTTTATGCTGCACCAGGCTAAGCAGTATTTCTTTGTTGAAGATATCCATGGCCGAAAGTACGAAAATCAGCAGGTATCCCGCGGGCTGAAATTTTTTTCTATTTTTGACGATGTCCTTTAAAATCAGGCTTGTTATCCCGGGCTCGTTCCGGAAAGTCATCCGGCACCTGGTCGGTGGCCGCGGTTTCAGCCTGGAGAACCGCATCCTCAATGCCATATACCTGGTCATCCTCCTGATCATGGCCTATAATGTTCCTTTTAATTACTACGCCGGCCTGCACGAAACCGCCTGGATCTTCGCGGCCCTGTGCCTCGTCTTCCTGGCCATGTATTACTTATGCCGCTTTGCCGGGAAAATGTACCTGAGCATGATCCTGTCCATTGCGCTAGCCCATATTGCCTTCGCCCTGAACTACTTTGTAAGCTCAGGCATTGCCGGGGCGTCGCTGCTCTCCTTCTCGCTTACCTTCTTTCTCATGACCATGGTATCGCCGCGTCGTCATTATGTGTACTGGCTGGTGGCGAATATAGCCCTGGTCATGGGTGCTGTGGCTGGAATACATACACCCCGACCTGGTCAGCAGGATGTATGCTAACCGCGCCGAGCAGTTTGCCGACCTGGCTTCCACCTATATCATCAGCATATTCGGGATCTTTGCCGGAGCCTTCTATTTCAGGCGGGCGTACGAAAAAGAGCACCGTATGGTAGAAGAAAAGAGCGCCGCGCTCGAACGGCAGGATATGGAGAAGAACAAGCTGTTCTCCATCATCTCCCACGACTTCCGCAGCCCGCTCGACACCATCGAGGGATACCTGCAGATGCTGAAAGACGAGGGGCTGGGCGCAGCAGAACAAAGGCGTATACAGGAAGAGTTGCTGCTGGAAGTAAACCGCACCCAGGATTTGCTCTACAATATGCTGTCATGGTCGCGGGCCCAGCTGGGCGGGCTTAAAGCAGAGCCTCGCCCGGTGCAGCTTTCCGCGCTGATCTGTTCGGTGGTAGAGAACAAGCAGGCAGCCATCCGCGAAAAGAGCCTCCATGTTCCCATCCATGTGCCGGAAGAGCTCAGGGCAGAGGCCGACAGGTATATGCTGCTGATCATCCTGCGAAACCTGTTGGGGAACGCCGTCAAGTTCACCCCACCAGGCGGAACCATTACCATTACCGCGCAGCGAACCGGCCACCATTGCCTGGTCACGATCTGCGACAGCGGCGCCGGCATCCCTGCCGAGAAGCAGCAAGACATCTTCAGCCTGCATGTCAGGTCCGGCTACGGAACCAATAACGAAAAGGGTACCGGCCTGGGGCTCTTCCTCTGTAAGGAATACACCGAAGCCCTGCATGGGCGCATCTGGTTCGAAAGCGAAGCCGGTACCGGCAGCCGTTTTTACCTGGAGCTGCCGGCGGTGTAGACAATGTCCCGGTGTGCAGCATCCGGTCCGGGCCACTACCGGGAATAATTATTGCATCATTCAGGGTACAATGAATACATCATGGATATGAGAAACCTCCCTCGTTACCTGTTGGGTATGCTTGCAGCCTCTGTGCTGATCTTTTCGGCCTGTAAAAAGGACGAAAGCGAAGCGTGTCACACCAGCATCACCACGGTCAACAATTCAGATCAGGCGATCTACGTCAGCATTTCAGGGTTTTCCCACCCCGATACCACCTTCACCGGCGAAAGTCCCGCGCAAGACCCTGCACATACCCGGGTAGAAGCGCAGCAAGCCAATGCCAACACGCTGTACAGTCCGGCGCTGTGCTGGGAGGAACGTATTCCGCGCATCAGCTCCGGGATCTTATCGGTATATGTGTTCGATGCCTATACCGTCGACAGTATTCCCTGGGACACCGTCATCGCACAACAACGCTACGCCGCACGCTACGACCTGAGCCTGCAAGATCTCCGCACGCAGAGCTGGACCTTGATCTATCCGAAGGAGAGGGGGGGGGAAGGTTACTTGCCGATACAAAAAGTAAACCTATATTCAGAATCAATAAGTTATACTATTTGATTAAGAAGTTATTCAGAAATATAAGGAAAAGGGAGGAAAAAGTGGAGTTAAATAACTTCTAGTTGAGTAATCCAATTATTGAAGAGATAAGATTTTGCCCTAAGCCTATCAAGACCAATAGCTTCAGCAATTATAGACCCATATACTATTTTGTTATATCCATTAATGATTCGAAGTAATCGTTCCGAAGGGCATGTTGCTTTATTACTGTTTATCATTTCCGGATCGGGGAACTGTCTAAATGTTGATTCCAATTCATTAAGACCCACCAAATCCTTAGGAGGTACTTGGCTTTTGATGATGTCTATGTCATTAAATAGTAATCCTTCAAATTCATGCAGTTGTAAATATGGTATAAATCGATTTTGTAAAGTCGGGTCCAAATCATCGAGCATTGCTTGTTGTATTGTAGAAATGCGTAATCTTTTATCAACTATATTATGCGCATCTACCCAGCCAGGAAATCCATGTTTTGAATACATACCATAATAGTCGATTAAAGTCGTTACATAAGCACTAGTATCTGATTTTAAATGAGTTTCTATTTGCTCTTTCAGTTTATTCCATTTTACAATTCCTCCTCTAGATGCTTTTATCAATGGAGTTTGTAAATAGATATTGAGATTCATAAAAGGAATTTGCAAAGAAGACTTAATAAATTCTTGCTCTGTGGGGCCTTCACAGACGATTATGATTCTTTTCATAATTCAATTAAAAATTGGGATGACCAGTTGAAATTATATTTCTTTTCCATAAATCATCAATCGTATAATCTTCCAACCAAATTCTTAGACTATCACTATTTAATCGTTCAAATACACTTTCACCATCTTTGTTATCTACAGTTATAACATCTTCAGGTGTAAAATGACTAATAAGATCCGTTGATTGAGTTGCTATAATTACTTGACAATTTTTTGCTGCAACAGACTTAATTAGTCCTGCAAGTTTTGCGATAGCAGTTGGATGTAAACCTAGTTCGGGTTCATCAATAATTATCGTGTGTGGCATATTCGGTTGGAGAAAAAGTGTTGCTAAAGCAATAAAACGAATTGTTCCATCCGATAATGAATTAACTCCATATATTACAGGACTATATTTACTTCTCCAACGCAATTTTATATTACCGTTATCTTCTGGCTGTAAAAAGAAATCTAAAAAATAAGGTGCTATGCTTTGTATAGTTTTAACAATCAGATTATAAACTATTGGGTTTTTGTTTTGAATATTATAAAGAAAAGCTGCAATATTACTGCCTTTATCATAAAGATAATATTTATCATTTTCGATATTAGACTCTTTGTTAAACGGTGAATTTTCGCCTGTATCATGAAAATGGTATTTTGCTAATGAATTTAGATACTGACGAATATATTTTGCTCGAGGCATTGTTTCAAATCTTAACGTCGATTCTGGTCCAACAGATGCTATGTCTACAGGGTTAGTGATATACGGATTATTTCCGTACCACATCCCTTCTTTAGTAAAGATAAAACCTGCATTTCCCTTCTTTAAAGTAAATGAATAAGCATTGGTGCCTTGGAAATACAGTTTGGTGGAAATTTCGTCAGTAATTTTGTCTCCCTTGTGTAAGAACGTGTCTCCGCCTTTTAACGCAACATATTCCTGCAAATTTCTATTATAGACTTGTCTCAAGAAGTCGAAAAAAGAAAGAAAATTACTTTTTCCACTACCATTTGCCCCGATCAATATATTTATTGGTAAAAGGCCTATGCTTAGCTCCTTAATTGATTTATATCCGTATATGTCAATTTTATTCATTCTATGCGTTTTTCCAAGATCAGGGTATTAGCCTGAAGTTTCATAGTAAAATACAACTAAACTCTGTCTTTCCATATGCTATTTGAAAATTTGCTTATAAATTTGGGACGCAAACTTAAATGCTAATAACGGTGGAACAGCATTACCAACTTGTGTAAACTGTCTTGCTGAAGGACCTATGAATACATAATCGTCAGGGAAACTTTGAAGTCTTGCGCTCTCTCTCACAGAAATAGTTCTAGGTGAATAAGGGTGCAAATGAGAACGTCCTCCACCTTTGGTGCCTCCTGCTATCACAGTTTTACTTGGTAGAAGAGGATTTAACCTATCAACTCTCCCTAAATGATCACGTTGACCATAATTTAATTCCATATAACGTATTACTGATTGTGCGGTATGTTCACGAGTTATATGATTTTCATGATTCAAAATAGGTTTTTCAAAAACATTGAAACAAGGAGTTTGAGCTATATCAATATTTGGCAATTCAAATTGTTTTTTACCTCTACTACCTACGATAATAAGTCTTAATCGTTTTTGAGGAACCCCATAATCGGCAGCGTTTACAACTTGTGGTGGTGTTATTTTGTAACCCAATTTTTTTAATGGTTCCAACGAATTAGCTAGACCTTTCCCTTTATCAATTTCGTATAATCCAGGTACATTTTCTATGAGAAATACTTTAGGCTTAAATTGAGTAATAAACCAAATATAATCATCAAGCAAATTGCCTTTGTCCTTGTCTTCAAATCCTTTTCGCTTGAAGTTGTCATCCTTTTTTGCAAATCGTTGATTCGATGCAATACTAAATGGTTGACATGGGGGACCTCCATGGAAGACACCATTAAAAGGAGATTTTATACCTAATTTTTTCTTTAGAACCCCTGCTATAATTTCTCGATCTTTTAGATCTCCAGAATAAGTGGGTGGACCTATTATAAGTTGATTAGGAAAGTTATACTGTAAAGTTTCACAAAACAGTTCATTTATTTCTACCGATGCTAAATTTTGAAAACCTGCATATTCGAAACCTATATCAAGCCCTCCCGCACCTGAGAAAAAACTGATAGTAGGAACACCGTGATGAATCTGTTTATGCTCTTCAATACCTTTATATGGTATATTGTTTGTTGAGAAGTTACTGTTATCCTTGTAACGCAAATTATCATATGTTAATCCTAGTTTCTGTAGCTCCAGATTCAGGTCTAAGTCCTTGTTGAGGCATTTTTTTAGAAGTGCATTTTGTTCTTTTAATGTTAATTTTTCCTTCACTTGTATCATAATATTATACTTCCCTTTGCTTGATTGTATACTTCTTTTGCCTCTACCCGACTACGAAAATCTTCTATTTTATACTTGTTTAACCAGTTCTTGTAATATGTGTGAACACTTTTGTGACAATTTGGACACAGAGCTACAACAT
>CALNCF010000108.1 GCA_937875035.1 uncultured Sphingobacteriaceae bacterium
GCAGCAGTTCTTCGCGGCCCGACCTGGCGCATCCGGACATTAAGATCAATAGGACGATCGCTAAGAAAGATCTGCTCATGAGCGTTTCAGGGTGAACAAGGTGAACGACAGGGATTGCTTCGCAGACTTACCGGGCTGAAGGTTCCCGATCAGCAGCCCGTCTTTCACGACAAGCAGGTCGCTGAAGGCATAGCGCCGGGGCGGGAAGTCCTGCTCTCCGATCAAACGCAGGTCCGCATCGAATATTTGCAGCGACCAGGGACGATCCTCGTAGAAATTCGTAGACCCGTCTTTATTCGTGAAGCTCTGCGCATGCAGCACCAGCCTGTAATAGCAATCGCGGTACGGATCGTATACGATCGTGCTGTAGCTGCCCAGGGTATTGGCGTACTTAATGGTGTATTCGGTATTGCCGCGATAGGCATTATCGAAAGGAGGAAAATCTCCGGCGCTCAGGCTCGGACTCTTCCCCGGAACCCTTTTCCGCAGGCGACCTTCCTGATATACGAACAGGGAATCGTTGACAGGATACGAGATCACGATCTCCTTGTTCTTGTTGAGCGTCTTGCCAAAGGAATACCCGACAATGTGCCACCATTTATCCTGCTTGTAATTGGATGGAAAATCCGCGAAATCATGCTGAACGGAATCTCCTTTGATATTATAGCTCAATACCTGTGCTTTATAGGGATAGACCCGGTAATCGAGGAACGAGGTCTTAGTGAAGAACACTTCATTGCCTGCCACCAGGAACGGATCGTTCTTGAACGCCGCCACATCGTAACCGGTCTGCTCATAATCTCCGATATCCCAGTCGCGCTTCAAAACACCGTTCGAGTCGACCATATACAGGCTGTTGCTGTGCTCTGTAAGGAAGAAAATGGAATCCATGCTTTTGATATAGAACCCGGAGATCCGTGGCTTGATATGGATGAACCCTGCCGAGTCGGGCTCTCCGTCCTGCTCATTATTGTCCAGGAGGATCAGCTTCACCGAACGGTACAGTTCATCGCCGGGATAGGTGTACAGGCGAAGCGTGTAATCACGGTTTGTGAGGATAGCGATATAATCATGCGTACCATCCGAATAGAACTGCATGTAATCGGCATGGGCCTTCCCGGCCTGCGGCAGCTCATAGGCATGCTCCTTACCTGAATCGTGAAGCAGCTTCCTGCCTCCGCAACCGTTCAGCCCGATCAGCGTCAGCGGAATAGCGGTGATCATCACACCTAATAATTTCATACTTTTTCTCATATCATCTTTTTTATAAAGCCGGGGATGGAAGCCATACCCCGGCATGCAATCAGGAAAAACTATTTGTTATACTGCGGCCTGTCGTCCAGGGTTTCCGCATTGCTGTACACCAGGTGGAAATACCCTCCGCCATCAGCAAATGTTTTAAAGGTGACAAGCCCGTTGATCACATCTGCATACTGACGCTCAGGCAACGGCAGGATC
>CALNCF010000109.1 GCA_937875035.1 uncultured Sphingobacteriaceae bacterium
ATGCCTGTTTTCCGTTCGCTTCCGCATGGATTTTCAGGAGCAAACACAAAGGAAACACACGGTTTTGTTACATGCCGATTCCGGTAATTTGGCCCGTCGTTTGATCTTACGGAAACACATTTATCAATTTAACAACATAAACAACAACCTATGAAAAAAATGTTACTCACGCTGCTGGGTATAGCCATGCTATGCCAGGCGCAATCGCAAACGATTCCGAACCAGGATTTCGAAAACTGGACCCGGGATTCATTCGGCTCCGACTCTCTTATCGGCTGGAGCTCCAGCAACAACGCGCTCGATGGTTCTGTACCAGCCTGGCTGTACCAGGTAGAAAGCGATCTTGGCAAAGGTACTTATGCCGCTACTCTTGGCTCGGTTGCATTCGGCTATGCCAGGGTGCCTGTTGCCGGTATCCTTGTTAACGGAAATGCATACATCGAGCACCAGTTCTTACCCCGCGATAAACACATCTACCGGTATGGTGGCGGAAGCCCTATTACACGACTGCCTGATGCCGTGCAGGGCTATACAAAATATAGCTTTCTCGATCCCCGGAAAGACAGTGGATTATTGGTTGTTTTTACTACGAAATACAACGCAATTAATAATACAAAAGATACAATAAGTAAAGATTCATTACTATTTTTGTCGCACGAAGAACAGGAGGAATTTACCCTCCGTTTGAACCGTAGAATAAGGGATGTTGAGCCGGATACCATCACCATGATTTTCTACGCGAGCATGCCCGATAATCCGAAAGCGTACAGCCAGCTGGTGATCGACAACCTGCGACTGGTCAGCTATCCGAACGCGGGTGTAAGTGCGGCGAAAAACGCGGCGGCCCTGAAAATATATCCGAACCCGGGTACAGGATGGGGACGGATATCGGCGGAGCGGGAATATGCCAATGCCAGGGTAACGGTAAGCAGCAGCACTTCCGGCAAAAAGATGATCGAGCTCGATCATCAGCAGGTAGATAAGGATTTCAGCATGGACGTTTCCGGTTTACCCGACGGCGTATATATATGCACCGTTGAAGCCGGGAAAGAACAGGTGACAACAGTTTTTACAGTAAAGAAATAACACTCGTAAATTAGTTTGGTTAAATGCTAGGAGTGGGACGGGGTCTGGACAGCCCCGTCTTTTTTTGCCCTTCCGGTACCCTCCCCGGTATTTTTAAGGGCCAGTACGGATATAAAGTACCTCAGGCCGGGTATTGGTAATGAGTAAATTATATATCATCTTTAGTCCACCCATCAAGATGATATAGATATGAAAAGAATTCTCCTCCTGCTGACTCTCCTGGTATGTCAGGGCTATAGCGCATTCTCACAGGATCAGAAACTGATAGACAGCCTGGAAAACCTGGTAAAGACAAGCACCAACGATACCGTACGTTTAACCGCATTTGGCGACCTGTCATGGGAATATGGGTACAGTAATTTCGACAAGGCATTGTATTACGCGCAGGAAGAATTGAAGCTGGCGGAGAAGATGAATGATATCGCTTCTACCGGGCAGGCCTACAGTGACATCGGGAACGCCTATACACGCGTGAACAAGGTGGCCGAAGGGCTCGCCAATCACCAGAAGGCGTATGAGCTCCGGCTCAAGGCTGGGCTCAAGGATAAAGCCGCCGGCTCGCTTTCGAACATCTCCGTGATCTACAAGCAGCAGGGCAAGTACGCGCTGGCTGTCGAATACATGACGAAAGCCCTGAAAATATATGAAGAGCTGAAGGACGAGCCCCGGCAGGCATTGGTTATGGGTAACCTGGCCAGCGTGCTCATCATCATGAAAAAATTTGATGAAGGAAAGGTGGTCCTCGACCGTACCATGCAGATCTCGCAACGCTTGAAGATCGCCCCGATCGAACGCAATACCTATTCGATCTATACAGAATATTTCTTCAATAAAAGACAGATAGACTCGGCGCTCTTCTATGCCTTTAAGGCATTACGCATGATGGAAGAGGTGAACGCGTATAACGATATGGCCCTGATGTATAACAGCATCGGGCAGCTTTATATCGAGAAAAAGCAATACGATCTCTCGATGAAATACTATAAGAAATCGCTGGAGATCCGCGAAGCGATGGAAGATGAGCTGGGCATAGGCTCCTGCTGCAAGAACATCGCTTATTGCTACATTGCCCTGAGCCGTTTTAATGAAGCAGAAAAATATCTGAACCGTGCCATCGAATGCTTTAAGAGCATCGACTCCAAGGATTATTTACGCGAAGCATACCTCTATATGATGGATGTGTACCGCAACAGGAACGATTACAAAACCGCGCTGAAATACCACATGATGGCGCAGGAAATGAAGGACAGCGTATTCAACCAGCAGAGCATGGATCATATCAACGAATTACGGGTTGAATATGAAACGGAAAAGAAAGAGCAGCAGATCGTGCTGCTGAACAAAGAAAATGAGATCCACAAGCTGGAGCTGACCCGGAAGAATATCCTGGTTACCGTGGTCATTGTCATCTTTGCCGTGGCGGGACTGGTAGCCTACCTGCTCTATAACCGCAACCGCCTGAAACAGGAAGCCAAGCTCCAGGCTGAGATCATCCTGCAGCAGGACCTGGCCTCGAAAGGGATCATCGAAGCGGAGGAGCGGGAACGCAAGCGCATTGCCGGGGATCTTCATGACGGGGTAGGGCAGATGTTCTCCGCCGTTCGGATGAATCTTTCCGGCTTACAGGAACGGGTGAAGTTTGAAGATGAATCGACAGAGAATCTTTATGACAAGACCCTGGCGCTGGTCGATGAATCCTGCAAGGAAGTACGAAGCATCTCTCATAATATGATGCCGAACGTATTGCTGCGGGCAGGACTGGCCTCGGCTGTGAAAGACTTTATCGACAAGATCGATTCGCGGAAGCTGAAAGTAAACCTCGAAACCGTTGGCCTGAAAGACCGTCTCGACTCCGATGTGGAAATGGTATTGTACCGGGTGATCCAGGAGGCGGTGAACAACGTGATCAAGCATTCCGGCGCCAACCACCTGGATATCCAGATGGTGAAGGATGAGGAGGGTATTACGGCTACGATCGAAGATAACGGCGTGGGCTTCGATGCCAATAACAAAGAGAAATTCGAGGGTATTGGCCTGAAGAATATCAAGACCCGGATCGAATACCTTAAGGGAAGCGTAGAATTTGAATCGGCCCCGGGCAAGGGTACCCTCGTGGCGATCCATATCCCGATAAAGGCATAAGGGTGATGGTGCGGGTTTAAGAGGATTTTACTATTTTTGAGCCCTATAATCCTTTAAACTATGGCAGAGATTACAATCAGCGAAGGCTGGGATAAGATCAGAACAAAGATAAAACGCAAGTATAGTCACCTGACGGATGCCATGCTTCCGTTCAGCCCGGGCCAGGAAGAAGAATTGATCCGCAACCTGATGAACCTGGTTCACCGCGATCGTAAATATGTAGTTTTTATGCTGACCAAGTTTCAGCGGACCATGGACAGCAACCGCTTATAAGCAGAGAACCATGATAAATAAAAAAGGGGAACATCATCTGTTCCCCTTTTTTGTTGGATGTTACAACCAGCTTACCATACTTTCGCACGGTTCGCTTCCGGTCTCCACATCTTATCACCTTCTTTTACATCAAAGGCTTTGTAGAATTCAGGCATATTGCTCAATGGGCCGTTAGAGCGGAACTTACCCGGTGAGTGCGGATCCGTTACGATCCTTTGCATCAGGTTCTGGTCGGTAATGTTCTGTCTCCATACCTGTGCCCATCCCAGGAAGAAACGCTGGTCAGGAGTAAAGCCATCGATCTTCTCATCCGATTGTCCTTGCTTGGTTCTCTTGAACGCGTCGTATGCGATGTAGATACCACCCATGTCGGCAATATTCTCACCCAGGGTCAACTCGCCGTTCACATGTACCGTATCTAACACGGTATAGTCATTATACTGGTTCACTACCATAGTGGTCTTCTCTTTAAAACGGCGCTCGTCTTCAGAACCCCACCAGTTTTTCAGGTTACCATCTGCATCGAACTGGCATCCCTGGTCGTCGAAGCCGTGGGTCATTTCGTGACCGATCACTGCGCCGATACCACCGTAGTTGATCGCATCATCTACATTCGGATCGAAGAACGGGAACTGGAGAATTCCGGCCGGGAATACGATCTCGTTGATGGTCGGGTTATAATATGCGTTGATGGTATAAGGAGTCATTCCCCATTCTGTCTTGTCGACAGGCTTACCCATTTTACTGATCATATCGTTGAATGCGAATACGTTCGCGTTCATCACATTCTGCACATACGATTCGCGGCTGATCTCCAGCTTGGAATAATCTTTCCATTTATCCGGGTAACCGATCTTCTTGATAAATACATTCAGCTTGTTGATCGCACGCTCCTTGGTCGAATCGCTCATCCAGTCGAGCTTCTCAATACGTTCCTTGTATACGGTCTGCATATTGTTCACCATTTCCAGGCAGCGTTTCTTCGCATCTTCCGGGAAATATTTCTTTACATATACTTCACCCAAAGCCTCACCCAACGCGCCGTCTACCTGTGCCAGCACTCGCTTCCATCTTGGCTTCATTTCTTTCGCTCCGTTCATGAACGTACCGTTGAACGCGAAGTTTTCCTTTACGAAAGCATCGTTCAACTGGCCTGCAAATGAACCTACCAGGTGCCAGCGCAGGTATGTCTTCCAGTTGTCGACAGGAACGGTCTT
Source organism: uncultured Sphingobacteriaceae bacterium (assembly GCA_937875035.1). GTDB lineage: Bacteria > Bacteroidota > Bacteroidia > Sphingobacteriales > Sphingobacteriaceae > CALNCF01. The sequence continues at coordinate 4,719 of CALNCF010000109.1, forward strand.
CAGCATCTTTTCAACCTCTGCAAAGAAAAGAGGCTGTCCCATTACAAATTCACTGGTGTTCTTCAGGCCTAACTGCGTGAAGTGCTTGCTCCAATCGAGTGAAGGAGTGATCTTGTTCGCTTCGGCGATGGTTTTCTTGTTGTAAGAAGCATAAGGGTCGCGCAGCTCCACACGGGTCATCGAAGCCTTAGCCAGGCGTGTTTCCATGTTCATTACCGTGACTGCATTCGCTTTTGCGGTTGCCTCATCATCGCCCATCAGCTTGAACATACGTTCCAGGTGAGCTACATATTCCGTACGGATTTCTACCGAACGGGCATCATTCTTCACATAGTAATCACGATCCGGAAGGCTGAGGCCACCCTGTTCGCAATACGAAATATATTGTGAGCTGTTCTTCAGGTCCTGGTATACGTAGAACACGAACAGCGGATTTACATTATAGGTCTGGTACAAGGCCACGGTTTTCAGCACATCGTCTTTCGACTGGATGCCGGCAATGCGGTCAAGCTCTGTTTTCAACGGGCTGAGGCCTGCATTTTCCACGGCTGCCGAATCCATACCGGTTGCATAGAAATCGCCTACCTTCTGCTCGTTCGAACCCTTTGCAGCCTTGGTATTGGCAGCGGCTTCCTCTAAAACGGCCTTGATCTTTTTATTGGTTTCTTCCTGCAGCACACTGAAAGAACCCCAACGGCTTTCGGTGCCGGGGATCGGGTTATTGGCTAACCAGGCTCCGTTTGCAAAGGTGTAGAAATCGTCCTGTGCACGAACGGTCGTATCCATATTGGCAGGATCGATCGCTTTAAAGGCACTCTTCTGCGATTTATCGCAGGAGCTCATCAGGAATGAACCGGCTGCGATGGCAACTCCGGCTACCAGAGAATACTTTTTCATTTGATCTTGTTTGATAGTTTGGTATTTTTTGTGAAATAATCTGCAATCTAAAGTATTTACTAATGTATGCCGGATTCTTCTATAAGATTGTTACAAACCGGATTCCGCGGATATTCCATATCTTTAATCCTCAATTAATTATACCGATGAAAAAAATCCTTTTAGCGCTGCTCCTGGCCGGGTGTACAGGCGCTGTTCTTGGACAGGAAAAGCTGCTGCATGCACCTGTTCTGAACTTTGCAGACACGTACGAGAACACAACCGACAGCCAGCTGCTGTCCATACGGAATAATAATCCTTTCGAGGTCCGTATCAAAGAGATCCGCTTTTACCGTACCTATTCCTCCCCTGCATTTTCGGCTGCCAGGCAAACACTGGTGCTGCCGGCTGCTTCGGCCGATTCGATCTGGATCCGTTTCAATCCTCGCCATAATATTGCTCACAATTCGGAGATGCTGGTCATTACCGAGCCCGAGGCGTACAGCTTTACGGTAGACCTGAAAGGACAGGGTAAGTATTCGAGGGCTTATTACGCGACTACGGAGAATCAGTCGGAAGAAGGCCTGAAGGCTGCGCTGAAAGCAAGGCTTGCATTGGGCTATGTATCTCTTGGCTATACTCCTGCGCGCGACCGTATGTTTATGCAGATCGACAACCAGAAGACCAACGGTCAGGGCGCGAGTGTAAACACCATCGAGTGCATCTATACCGGGCGTAAGGCCATCGATTATACCGACCGTGCCGATGCGCAGACCGGCGACAATTTCAATACGGAACACACCTTCCCGCAGGGGTATTTCAATGATAACGAGCCCATGCGTTCGGACCTGCATCATTTGTTTCCTACAGATAACCCGGCGAACAACAGCCGGAACAATTATGCGTTCGGTGTGGCTACCCAGCCTTACAAGAACGACAATGTAAATACGCCATCGCATTTAGGCGCCAATAACCTGTATGAGCCGCGCGATGAGCAGAAAGGCCGTACAGCCCGCGCCATGATCTATTTTGTGACGCGTTATACCGACTATACCAATTTCTTCGCGCCCCAGGAAAATATCCTGCGCCAGTGGTGCACTACGTTCCAGCCCGACAGCATCGAGCGCAAGCGGAATAATGATGTGGAGACCTACCAGAAGAACCGGAATCCGTTCATCGATTACCCGCAGTTCCTTGAGCGGATCACGAAGGTGGCGGGTACCTCCACCGCGCCGAATCGTTATGAAGTGGATTACCCGGATACGATCCGGATGGGAGAGATCATATCATCGGATCGGATCTTTACTTTTGGTGTTCCGGTAGTTAACAACAGTAATGTACCTGTAACCCTTTCGGCGATGAGCCTGGATGATACCATTCTCCATTTTGCGGATAATTTCCCGACGGATACGCTTATCCTGCCGGGAGAAAGCGTATCGGTTGCCATTAGCTGCAATCTCCTGGTACCTGTTTCCTATGAGATTAGAGGCAATCTTTCCTTTACCATCAATGCGGCATCGCCGGCGGTGGTTTCGGTTCCTGTAGATGGCTGGATCCGCAGGGTGCTGAGTTCTGCTCATTCGACAAAGAATACATACCTGCGGCTGTATCCGAACCCGGTGCAGGATGATGTAACGATCGACCATATTAAGGGAGATGGTGTCACCATGATTCGGGTAGCTGATGTGTCCGGGAGAACCGTATACACTCAAAGCCTGCCGGCAGGCGAGCACAGCTTCCGCCTGAATACCGAGGCATGGCCGCAGGGCATCTATATGGTGCGCATAACCGATGGCGCAGAAAGCTCCGTGATCAGGTTCGTAAAATAATATCAAAAAGACTTCTTTAAGAAAGCCATCCGATACTGGATGGCTTTTTTGCTTGCTGTGTAAAAGTTTTTCGAAAAATGATCCGCTATTTCAGAAGCCGATCTTCATTTTTCAGAATAAAATTTCTTTCTGAAAAAAATGGAAACGAAAATTTGACAATCCGGAATATTTATCATTAAATTAGAATGAACATTAAGTTAATCCTCCGCATTAAACAAGATATTTTTAACAACGGAACCTAGCTTAACCAAACTATATGTCCGAAAGGGAGCCTCGAAAGAAGCTCCTTTTTTTTGTCCATGTTGTGTGGGGTATTAATGACTTATCTTTATACGAAACAGTATGTTTTATGAATATAGAAGAGCTTCGGGCCTATTGCCTGTCGAAGAAGGGTGTTACGGAAGGTTTCCCTTTCGGTCCCGATACGCTGGTGTTTAAAGTAATGAATAAGATGTTCCTGCTGAGCAGCCTCGACGCGAACCGCTTCAATGTAAAATGC
>CALNCF010000110.1 GCA_937875035.1 uncultured Sphingobacteriaceae bacterium
AAGGCATCGATGGTGGCTACCCATGGGAACGTTTTCAGCACATCTTTCAATTGATCTTCTTTCGCTCTTCTTAATTCTTCGGGGTCGCTGAAGAAAACATCCCAGTGATCCATGGAGATCAGCTCCATGCTCATGGAGGCTACCTCGGCTACTTCGGATGGGGTATGCTTGAAATCGTTCAGCTCCAGCCCGCTCGAAATAAAGGTATGGATGGCGTGCCCGCCCTCGTGCACCATAGTGGTGAGATCGCGCATGGCATTCGCAGAGTTCATAAAGATAAAAGGCGCGCCGCTTTCGGCCAGGGGATAGTTGTAACCGCCCGGAGCCTTACCCTTGCGCGACTCGAGATCGAGCAGGTGATTGGCTTTCATGACGCGCAGGCACTCGCCCATATAAGGGTGGAGCGCTGTAAAGCAGCGGATGCTTTTATCGATCAGCTCTTCGCTGTTGTTGAAGGGTTTCAGTGCCGGAAGTCCGGAGGTATCCACTTCGGTATCGTAAGGTTGTAAGGTATCCAGTCCGAGCTTGGCCTTGCGTTCCTCGCTGAAACGGCGAAGCACCGGTACGATCTCCTGCTCGATGGCGGTATGAAAGGAGAAGCAGTCTTCGGGTGTGTAGTCGAATCTTCCCAAAGCCTGGAACTGGTAATCGCGGAAGTTAGCGAAGCCGGCATTCTTCGCTACTTCGGTGCGCAAGGCTACGAGGCGGTCGAAAAGCTCATCGAGCTGTTGCCTGTCCTGTAATCTCCGTTCCTGGATCTTTTCATATACTTCCCTGCGTACCGAACGGTCGGTGTCTTTTAAAAAGTTGGCCGCCTGTTCGAGGGTATATTCCTGGTCTTTGTAATGAATGCTCATGGCGCCCGCAATGGCGCCGTACTTTTGCTGCTCGAGCTGCAGCGAGGTGAACAAAGGGATGTTCTCGTCGCGGAACAATTCGAACTGCTTCTTCAGGCTGCGCAGGTAAATAAAATAGGTATCATGATCGAGCTGTTCCGTATACGGGTTGCTGAGCAGCTTTTCATTCAGCTTATTGGTGTACTCCGCGGTATTGGGCTCTATCTCGGTGGCGAAATATTCGAAGGCTTGTTTGATCTCTTCGGATGTGGTATCGCAGGTCATGCGGATATACCTCCAGGCGAAATCTTCTTCGAGGGCGGCTTCCAGCTCGCTGCGATCGCGCAGCCATTGCTGCAGCTCTTCCGCAGATGAGATCTGCCGTTCGAGCAACAGGTCGTAATAGTGTTTAATAACTTCCCATTTCATGTCGAATACCGCAGGAAGAAAATGGCGCTGAGGGGCCCGGAGTTTAAGTGATTGATCCATCGTTTAGGCAGATAGGCAGGAAGCCGGCTTCCTGCATGAAAAACTATATGAAAAAATGATCGGCTAAAAAGAATACCGCGAAGGCTACGCTGGCGATCCCGTTGGTGGTCATAAAGGCGATGTTCACCTTGCTGAGATCATCGGGCTTGACGAGGCGGTGCTGGAAGATGAGCATGCTGATAAACACGGCGACACCGATCCAGTAAAAAACACCGGCGCCCAGGAGCAGCCCCGGGATGATGACGAATACCGCCGACAGGATATGCACCACGGAAGAAAGCAGCAAGGCATTCTTCTTACCCAGGAACGCGGGCATGGAGCGCAGGTTGAGGGAACGGTCGAAGTCCTCATCCTGTAAAGAATAAATAATATCGAAGCCCCCGCTCCAGGTCAGCACGGCCAGCGAAAAGAATACCGGCACCAGGGCGAATTCCCCGGTAACAACCAGGTAGGCGCCAATGGGCGCGAGCGCGAGGCCCAGCCCTAATATGAAATGGCAAAGGGCCGTAAAACGCTTGGTATAGCTGTATCCCAGCACTACGAGCAAGGCGACAGGGGATAGGTAAAAGCAGATGGGGTTGATAAAAAAGGTCGTGAGGATAAAAGCCGCGCAATTGATAATGACAAACCAGAGCGCTGAGCGTTCGGAGATGATGCCCGCGGGAATTTCCCGGACCTTTGTACGGGGATTCATCGCATCGAAGCGACGATCGATATACCGGTTAAATGCCATGGCCGCGCTGCGGGCAAAGACCATGCACATAAGCATGAGCATGAACTTCCCGAGGCTGAATGCCGTACCTGATACTTCCAGCGCGAGGAAGAACCCGATGATGGCGAAGGGCATGGCGAAAATGGTATGACTGAATTTAACGAGCGACAGATATCTTTTCATCCTGCGTATACATTTCGGTTACTGATGGTCGGGCGTACCCGGTTCGTCTGTGAGCTGCGGCGCCTGGAAGTTCCGGTTCACTTCATCAATGAACTGCAATACTTCATCCCTGCCCAGCCGTTCTTCCGAAGAGGTTACAAAATAAGGAGGCATGCTTTCCCAGTTCTTCAATACTTCATTCTTAAACAGCTGAACAGTGCGCTGCGTTTTCTGTTTGGATTGCTTGTCGGCTTTGGTAAAAATGATGATAAAGGAGAGTCCTTTATTCCCCAGCCACTCTAAAAATTCCAGGTCGATCTTCTGGGGTTCCAGCCTCGAGTCGATCAGCACCAGCACGCATTGCAGGTTCTCACGACTTTCGAGATAGGTCTTGATAAATCCTTCCCAGCTTTTTTTGTCGGTCTTGGAGGCCCTTGCAAAGCCGTATCCCGGCAGGTCGACCAGGTACCAGTTGTCGTTGATGATGAAATGATTGATGAGCTGTGTCTTGCCCGGGGTCTGGGATGTCTTGGCCAGCTTCTTCTGGTTGGTCAGCATATTGATCAGCGAAGACTTGCCCACATTCGAACGGCCGATGAAGGCATATTCGGGCAGGGTGGCCGGCGGAAGCTGGCCCATCTTCGTGTTGCTTGCAATAAAACGTGCGCTTTTAATATTCACGTGGCAAACTTACGTTATTTGACCGAGAATACCTGCCTGAATACATTTTAGGCGGACGATGCAGGCTTCAGCACGCGCGTTTTTTTGACAGGCTCTAAATTTACCTTTATATTCGCCGCAGATGGAAAATGAAGTAAAACCCTATAATCCGGGTGATTCTAAAAAGGAGCAGGTTGCCACGATGTTCAACCGCATTGCCAAAACATACGATTTCTTAAACCATTTCCTTTCCCTGGGTATCGATATTATCTGGAGAAAGAAAGCCATTGGCGAGTTGCGTAAGGACCGGCCAAAGCTTATCCTGGATGTAGCGACGGGAACCGGGGATTTTGCTTTTGAAGCGCTCTCTGTACTGAAGCCGGAAAAGTGGCATCCGGCCTCGCTCACCAAGATGATGACAGCCTATGTCACCTTCGAGCAGATCGCGCTCGGCAAGGTCACGCTCGATACGCCGGTCGTCAACGTGACGCTGGAAGACAAGATCGAAGTGCGCCTGGGCGATTCGGAGAAACTTTTATTCCCGGATACTACTTTCGATGCCGTGACCGTTAGTTTCGGTGTGCGTAATTTCGAGAACCTGGAACAAGGCCTGAGAGATATCTGCCGGGTGCTGAAGACAGGAGGAAAGGCGGTGGTACTGGAGTTTTCGAACCCTAAAGTGTTTCCTGTTAAACAGTTATACCGTTTTTATTCATTCAGGATCCTGCCTTTATTCGGGCGGGTATTCTCCAAAGATCCGCGCGCTTATACATACCTGCCGGAATCGGTAGCGGCTTTCCCTGATGGGGAACGTTTCCTGGATATTATGAGGAAAGCAGGCTTTAAAACCGTAAAGCACCGATCGCTGGGCTTTGGCATTTGTGCCATTTATACAGGCGTTAAATAAATGAAGAGAATCATCATCACATTACTGGTCTTAGCTTCCGGCTTAAGTCTGAAAGCACAGGATAACCTGCCCTCGTACGACCGGCAGAAGCTGCGCTTTGGCTTTTCCATCGGCTATAATTCCAGTGCCTTGCGGGTGGTGAAGCAGCCTTATTTCTCTCAGAACGATACCGTGCTGGAGATCAACCCACGTTCCGGGCCGGGCTTCAATATCGGGATCGTATCGAACGTGCTGCTGTTCAAATACGTCGACCTGCGTTTTACGCCCCAGCTTTCGTTCACCGATCGCGGGTTGAACTATATCTTCAAGGATGCCGCCGATAATACTGACCGTCCGATCGAGTCTACCTATCTCGACTTTCCTCTGAGCATCAAGGTTCGTTCCATCCGCCACCGTAACGTGGGCTTCTACGTGATCGGCGGTGTGAAATATTCGTATGATGTGATCTCGCAGAAAAAAGTGACCAAGGGCGAGGACCCTTTCGATGTGACCACCCGTAAGGTGAAGCTGAACAATACCGACTTTTCCTACGAATGGGGCTTTGGCTGGGACCTGTACTACCAATACTTTAAATTTTCGCCGGAGATCAAATTCTCGTACGGGATGAATAACCTCCTCAAGAAAGAGGATCACCGGTATTCCCGTCCGCTCGACCAGCTTTTCTCGCGGGTGCTTGTGCTGAATTTTTATTTCGAGTAGCTTTACCTCCATGAACAAGACAGTTTTCATTACCGGCGCCACCTCTGGCATCGGCCAGTCCTGCGCACGTATTTTTGCAGCCCGGGATTACCGGGTGATCATTACCGGCAGAAGACAGGATCGTTTGGACACGCTCAGGAATGAGCTGGAGCGCGATCATGCAGCCCCGGTACATACCCTGTGCTTCGATGTACGCGACCGTACAGCGGTGCAGGCGGCTGTGGAGTCGCT
>CALNCF010000111.1 GCA_937875035.1 uncultured Sphingobacteriaceae bacterium
TGGCGGCAATGGCCAGGGCCACATCCTTCTCTTTAGCTGAGGCTCCCAGGCAACCGGCATCATGTCCTCCGTGCCCCGCGTCAATAACGACTGTTTTTAAACGGTATGGCCCTCCTGATGAAAACACCATCAAAGGGCTGGCCGTTAGGAGTATGAGGATAAGAATTTGGATATGGGTTCGTTTCACAATAAATAATTGCTTAATTTTTCGTTATTTCGCTGGCAAAAATAAGATTCATAAACCTGATTTGAAACCCATTAAAACAGCATTTCCACTTTTGTTGATAACTATTTGGGTCGTACTGTGGTCGGGCAGTCCGGGTTTTGCTTCCGTTTTACCAATCCATGATTCGCTTGCCGATAGCATAACGCAGATAAAGACCGATAGTGTATTGCTCGATTCGATTATTACCCCGGGTAAGAAAGGCAGCGCTATTAAATCTAAGATCGTTTATAAAGCGAAAGACTCGATCGTGTACGATATTACCGGAACACAGGTGTTCCTGTACAATGGCGCCGAAGTGTATTACGAAAAGATCACGCTGAAAGCGGATTTCATCCGCATCGACCAGAAGAACAAGGTCGTGTATGCCCATGGTGTGCCCGACAGCTCGGGAGTTATCAAAGGGAAACCCGTGTTTACCGACAATGGCCAGGTGTACAACAGCGACGACATGTCGTACAACTTCGAGACCAAGAAGGGTAAGATCAAGCAGGTGACCACCCAACAGGGAGAAGGCTATCTCCTCGCTGATGATGTGAAGAAGAACCAGTATGATGAAGTGTTCATCAAGGATGGAAAATATACCACCTGTAACCTGCCGCATCCGCATTTCTACATAGCGCTTACCAAGGCGAAAAATACCAGCAATAAAACCATCTCGGGACCTGCATACCTCGTGGTAGAGGATGTGCCCCTGCCTTTGGCCCTGCCTTTCGGGTTCTTCCCGAGAAAGAGCGGGCGTTCATCAGGGATCCTGCTGCCGGAAGTGGGAGAGGATCGTGCCCTGGGTTTCTTCATGCGTAACGGAGGCTATTATTTCGGTGTGAGCGATCACCTCGACCTGGCTTTGCGCGGCGATATTTATTCAAAGGGAAGCTACGGCTTCAATACCCTGGCCCGTTACAACACCCGCTACCGTTACAACGGTAACGTGTACGCAAGCTATTCCGACCGCCGCTTCGGAGAGCCCGAAACCGTTGACTTTACCCAGACCAAGGACTTCTCGCTGAACTGGATGCACACACAGGATACCAAGGCGCGCCCGGGTACCCGTTTTAATGCGAATGTGAATATCGCTTCGCGGAATAACTTCCGGAACTCCCGTACACCTTCGATCCAGTCGATCGTTCAGAATAACCTGGCATCATCCATTTCGTATTCTAAAACATGGGCCGGTACCCCATTCAGCTTCAATAGTTCCCTGTCGCATAACCAGAACCTGCAGACCGGCGTAGTGAGCATCAGCTTGCCGAAAGCGACCTTCAGCGTGGCGCGGATCAATCCTCTGGATAAGAAGAACCGCGTGGGCGCGCAGAAGTGGTACCAGAAGATCGGTTTTAACTATAGCCTCGACCTCGAGAACAGGATCACGACATACGACAGCTTGCTGTTCCGCCAGGAAAGCATCCGCAAGTTCGACAATGGCATCAGGCATACCCTGCCCGTGAGCACGAGCTTCAATATCCTTAAGTTTATCAATGTAAGCCCTTCTTTGAATTACAATGAGCGCTGGTATTTCTCTACCATTGAAAAATCATGGAACGGCACTTCGGTCGTGACCGATACCTTGAGAGGGTTCAGGACCGCGCGCGATTATGGCTTCAGCACCAGCATGACAACCCGCGTGTACGGGATGTTCAATGTAAACCGCCTGGGTATCCTGAAGGTGCGTCATGTGCTTACACCTACGCTGAACTATTCATACCGTCCCGACTTCGCCAGCGCGAGATACGGCTATTATAAGAACGTGCAGGTCGATACCTTCGGCACGGTGCGGCCGTATTCCATCTTTGAGCAGAATACCTTCGGAGGCCCGCCTGCCGGACGATCCAGCTCTGTAGGTTTCGGCCTGGGAAATAATATTGAAATGAAAGTACGGACGAAGAACGATACGGCCTCCTCATCGCGTAATGTAAAGATCTTCGACAACGTGAGTGTGAACAGCGCCTACAATTTTGCCGCCGATTCCTTGCAGCTCGCTCCAATCTCGCTTGTGGCATACACTACGCTCTTCGATAAGATCAGCGTGAACTTCAACGCGAGCTACGACCCTTATGTGCTGCGCAGGGATACGCTGGGCCGTGCCGTGAGGGTGAATGAATATGAATGGGATGTAAACCAGCGGATCGGGCGTTTAACATCCGCGAGCCTTTCACTCGGAACCAACCTCAATCCCGATGCCTTCCGGAGCAAGACCCGCCAGAGCGACCGTTCCGTGCTGCGCGATAAATATTCGCAGCGCGACCTCGATTATATCGATCAGAATGCGATGAATTATGTAGACTGGACTATTCCCTGGAGCTTATCCGTGAATTATATCCTGTCGTACAGCCGCCCGGAATATCAATCTACTACCACCCAGTCGCTGAACTTCAACGGTGACCTTTCCGTTACCCCTAAATGGAAGATCGGCTTTACCTCCGGTTATGATTTTAAGCTGATGGAGATCACGCCGACTTCGCTGAATATTTACCGCGACCTGCATTGCTGGGATCTCGCGATCAACTGGATCCCGTTCGGGACCTACCAGCGTTACAGCGTGGACCTGAAAGTAAAGGCGTCGATCCTCCAGGACCTGAAGCTGAGCCGCCGCAGGGAGTACTACGAACGTTTCTAATACGTACGGATCACCTGCCCGAAACGATAA
>CALNCF010000112.1 GCA_937875035.1 uncultured Sphingobacteriaceae bacterium
GAAGCCATTTCCTGGCATCTTTACGAGACCCTGGGCCTCGATAATAAGAAAACAAAACGCATCGTCTTTCATGAGATCACCAGGCCGGCGATCCTGAAAGCGATCGAGAACCCGAGAGGGATCGACTATAACCTGGTGAATGCCCAGCAGGCACGCCGTGTGCTCGACCGCCTGGTCGGCTTCGAGCTTTCCCCGGTATTATGGAGAAAGGTTAGGCCATCCTTATCGGCAGGCAGGGTACAGTCGGTAGCTGTCAGGCTCATCGTCGAACGCGAACGCGAGATCAATCATTTCCAGTCGGAAGCAAGCTTCCGGATCGTTGCCCTGTTCTCTACAGACGGCAAAAAGACCAATCTCAAAGCCGAATCGCCCGAACGCTTTAAGCTGATCGGCGACGCGGAAAAATTCCTGGCCGATTGTATCGGAGCCAGCTTTACAGTAAATTCCCTGGAGGTGAAGCCCGCCAAGCGTACACCCGCAGCTCCCTTTACTACATCCACGCTGCAACAGGAAGCCATGAGTGTCGCGCAGAAGCTGTACGAAGCAGGTAAGATCACCTATATGAGAACGGACTCGGTCAACCTTTCCGATACGGCCCTGGCCGCTGCGGAGAGCGAGATCCTTTCTGCTTATGGAAAAGAATATCACCAGTTAAGACATTATAAAACGAAATCGGCAGGCGCGCAGGAGGCTCACGAGGCTATCCGCCCAACCTATTTCGACCAGCATACCATTGGCGGCGATAACGCCGAACGCAGGCTGTACGAGCTGATCTGGAAGCGTGCTATCGCGTCCCAGATGAGCGAGGCGCAGTTTGAGAAGACCGTGGCGAAGATCGGCATCAGCACCCGTAAGGAAGAGCTGATCGCACAGGGCGAAGTGTTGAAGTTCGACGGGTTCCTGAAAGTTTATATGGAATCTACCGACGAAGAACAGGAAGTGGATATCAACGAGGATAATGATAACAAGATACTGCCTCCGTTAAAAGTAAAGCAAGACCTGAAGCTGAGCAGCATGAATGCGACGGAACGCTTTACCCGTCCGCCGGCACGCTATACGGAAGCCAGCCTTGTGAAGAAGCTGGAAGAGTTAGGCATTGGCCGTCCATCGACTTATGCTCCGACTATCGCGACTATCCAGAAGCGTGAATACGTAGTGAAGGAAGACCGCGAGGGCAAGCAGCGCCAGTACAGGGTGCTCTCCCTGGAAGGTGGTAAGATCGAGCAGAAGCAGCTGGTGGAAACCGTAGGGACAGAGAAGGCAAAATTATTCCCGAGCGACATCGGCGCCCTGGTGAACGACTTCCTGGTACAGCATTTCGAAGGCATTGTCGACTTTAATTTTACAGCGACTGTAGAAAAAGAATTTGATGAGATCGCGCAAGGGCTGAAGGACTGGACAAAGATGATCCGTTCGTTTTACGGACCTTTTCATAAAGATGTGGAGAATACGATCGAGCATGCGGAGCGTGCAAATGCGAACCGTGAGCTGGGCACCGACCCGGAAACCGGCAAACCGGTGTTCGTGAAGATCGGGCGCTACGGACCGTATGTACAGATCGGCGAAGCGGAAGAAGGCTCGGAAGAGAAGCCTCGTTTCGCAAGCCTGCGTTCCGGGCAGATGACCGAAACCATTACCTTGGAAGAGGCCATGGAATTGTTCCGCCTGCCGAAGAAAGTAGGATTGTTCGAAGACAAAGAGATCACGGTAGCGATCGGGCGCTTTGGCCCGTATGTGCGCCATGATAACCAGTTCACCTCCCTGACCAAGGAAGATGATCCGCACAGCATTACCCTGGAGCGTGCCATCGAGCTGATCCAGGCGAAACGCGAGAAGGATGCGAACCGCATGATCAAAACGTTTGATGAGAACGAGCATGTC
>CALNCF010000113.1 GCA_937875035.1 uncultured Sphingobacteriaceae bacterium
GACATTCATCACCTCGTTAAGGTACTGAATGATCTGAAAGACATCCCGGGACCTAAAATATTACATTGCCTCACCGTAAAAGGAAAGGGTTATGAGCTGGCTGAAAAAGACCAGACCAAATGGCATGCGCCGGGTCTGTTCGACAAGATCACCGGTGAAATAAAAAAGCCTGCCTACGCTGCACCCCAGCCTCCTAAATACCAGGATGTGTTTGGAAACACAATGGTAGAGCTCGCCGAAATGAACCTGAAGATCATGGGGGTTACCCCTGCCATGCCTTCCGGCTGCTCATTGAATATTATGATGAAGGCGATGCCTGACCGCGCATTCGATGTGGGTATTGCCGAGCAACATGCCGTTACCTTTTCGGCAGGACTGGCCACTCAGGGCCTGGTGCCTTTCTGCAATATTTACTCTTCGTTCATGCAGCGTGCCTACGACCAGGTAGTGCACGATGTAGCCATACAAAAGCTTCATGTGGTATTCTGCCTCGACCGGGCAGGTATTGCCGGAGCCGACGGCGCTACGCATCACGGCGCTTACGACATCGCTTATATGCGCTGTATCCCGAACATGACCGTTGCCGCCCCGATGAACGAGCAGGAGCTACGGAACATGATGTATTCAGCTTCGCAGGATAACGCGGGACCATACTCTATACGCTACCCAAGGGGTAACGGTGTGATGATCGATTGGAAAACACCCTTCGAGCTGATCCCGACCGGTAAAGGGCGCAAGGTATGCGACGGTGAAGAGATCGCGATCCTTACCCTGGGACATGCCGGTAATTTCGCCGTGGAAGCCTGCCAGATCTTACGCAGGGAAGGGCTCAACCCGGCTCATTACGATTTACGGTTTGCCAAGCCCCTGGATGAAGAGATGCTGCACGAAGTATTCAGCCGTTACAGCCGGATCATTACCGTAGAGGACGGATGCCTTCCGGGCGGTGTAGGAAGCGCTGTGCTGGAATTTATGGCCGACCATGACTATAAGGCTTCGGTAAAACGTTTAGGCATGCCCGACCGCGTGGTAGATCACGGGGAACAGAGCGAGATATGGAGGGAATGTAACTACGACGCGAAGGCTATTGTCGAAACCGTAAGAAGCATGCACACGGAAGATATGCTGGTCGCGAACCTCTGATCTTTTCTCAAAAAAATCATTTAAAATTTACCGGTCGTAATAAAAATTACGGAAGGAGCTTCTCAGTCCTACGAGGAAGATGGTCGTATTGTCTGCCTTGCCATCAAAGTTCTCGTTGCGCTGGGTAACGCCGGCTTCCAGTCTCAGGTTAAGCTTCGGGTTGATGATATACGCCACTTTGAGCTGCGCGTAGGTAAGCGTTACCGGCTGCCCTTGCAACAGCTTGTTGCCATACTCCTGGTCGCGGGTGATGTACGACTTGAAAATATCCTGCCCTACGTTGTTCGTACCTCCGACAGAGTCAGCGCCATAGCGCGCATAGTTGAATTGCGCCGATACATTCCAGCGCCTATAGCGGTAATCGATCAGGGAAACAGACTCTACGAAATTCGCACCCAGCGGGTGTGCAAGAGGCTCGTTATAATGGCCGTAATTTTTAGACGGAGTCCGGAACGAATAGGTATAAGGCTTCGCCATATTCCATTCGGAAAGTATAAAGAGCCCATCCACATTCAGAAAGCGGAACGACTTATAACCGAATTGCATGGCGAATTTGTTTCCCCACCATCCTTTGTTCGCTTTCATCTCCTCAACATTCAGCTCATCCAGGGCCAGCTGCCCATACAGTGCGCTGTTAGGAGTTAAGCGGAAACGGATGTTGCCGCCCATCATCGCGTTATCGGGTGAGCCTACCGAGCTTTCTGCGGGGCGTAAAAAGATCACGGGATTTACATAGCTCCATTCATAGCCTTTCCGCCCATTCGTGTCAGCATTCTGCCAGATCACGCTCTCGAATAACCCCAGGGATAAACGTTTGGTCACGTTCCAGTCGAGGTAATGAAACACTCCGTATTTTTTCTGGTAGCCTACATCGCCAACATAAGGCCCGGTACCGGGATGCATCATCTGGGTATAAAGCACCATGTACTTAATGCTGCCCACATCAGCGGTGATCCGGAAATACGGATAAGCGAACGATACATCCGAAAGCAACAAGGAACGGTAACCATCACCAATAAAATTCTTGTCATTACCCAGGCTGAAATTAAAATACTTGCCCTGGTAGCTGATGTGTCCTAAGATATAGCCGTAATCAAAGCCTGTACTATCGATAAGCTTGGTGTTGCCTGCCCCCGGTACAGCGCGCTGCCTGCGTGTAAGCGTATCGAGATATTCAGGGAAGACGGTCTGGTTCTCATAAAATTCCGTAGAAAATGTAAAGCCATTTTTAAATGCAGCCTCTGCCCTTGCGCCCCGTGTATTATTCCAGATAGTGCGTTTATAAGCGATGTCTTTACCGATATAAAAATCAGGAAGGAAATCAAGGTTGAAGATGTAATCCGTGTCGCTTACTTCTACCAGGTGCTCGTACAGGATCTTTCGCTTGAGCCAGCCCGCGTTCGTGTCTGCAGGAAATACAGGAGTAAGCTGTTCCTTTCCGCTGATGTAATAAGGCTTAACAGAGGTATGCTTTTTTTTGTCCAGTCCCATGATCTGTTCCCGGTAGCGCAGCTCCGAAGAGAACCCGATAGGAATGTATTGCGCCATCACCCGCGGAACGCAGCAAAGTAAGAAGGCGGTCAGGAGCAAATGTTTAATCATACTAATGGGCCGGTGACTGATGTTTCATACGTTGTTTCCAAACTATATCCAGCAAGAAATGAAGAAGGATGGAGATCGCAAATATCAGCATAAATAAATTTGAGCTTCCCAGGCTTTGCAGGGAAAATACCATGAAGATATAAAGTAGGTTCATCATCACCAGGAAAAGCATCGCCCCGCGATGGCTCAGGCCGATGTCGAGCAAACGGTGATGCAAATGGTTACGGTCGGCAGAAAATGGTGAACGCTTGTTTATCACGCGGATCATAAATACACGCAGGGTATCGAAGAGAGGAACGATCACGATACCGATCGCTACGGATGGCGCCGCTTTAATAAATGGATTCGGGTTGAACAAGCCATCAAACTTATTCAGCTCAATAAATTTCAGGGTCAGAATGGTGGTGATAAATCCGATCAGGTACGCGCCCGTATCTCCCATAAAGATCCTGGCCGGCGATATGTTATAAATGAGAAAACCGATCAGCGAACCGGTCAGGGCAAAGGCTGTAATCGCCAGCCCGTTCTGATCCATCAGGAAGAACACATATCCATAGGTAGCGCTCACGACGATCCCGATCGAGGTAGCGAGCCCGTCGATGCCATCGATCAGGTTAAACGCATTCGTGATCACCAGGATGGTAAACACCGATAAGATAATGCTGAACAGGTTCGGGAGATCGAATACGCCGAGGATCCCATACATGCTCGACAAACGGATGTCGGCAAAGAACACTACAAGGAATGCTGCCGCGAGCTGTGCGCCGATCTTCTTATAAGGAGTAAGACTGTGCAGGTCGTCTTTCAGGCCGGTCGCGAAAAGAATGATGCACGCGGCCATCAGGAAATTGCTTCCCAGGAAAATTTCATTATTCAGAAAAAGTACACTGGTAAAAAGGAAGGAACCAAAAATGGATACCCCGCCAAGCGTAGGCACATTTTCCTTGTGGATCTTCCGCTCTTCGGAAGGGGCGTCGAAGAGCTTCTTATCACGCGCAATAAATATAATGGGCGGAATAGTGTAATATACCACGAAGAAAGAAATAACAATAATGAGAGCCAGGTTCAGCATAAGAGCACAAACAGTTTAGTAAATAGTCGTTAACTCTAAATTAAACTTATTTGGTAATTTCTCTCTTAAAATCTGATTTAATCTTTCGACCTGGTATTGGCGGCTGATCCTGTACAATTCTTCTTTCCGGCGATACAGGCGGACATCCCTGCCATCCAGGTAAGCCTGCCATTGCATCTCCAGCACATCATAAATTTCATCTTCACTGTTGCACACAAAGCCAGCCTTATGCCTGCGGATGCTTTCAGCGATATCACCCTCATCGCTTACCGGTAACAGGATCGGTTTCTGCAGCGCGAGGTAATCATACTGCTTGGAAGTAATGATCTCCGAACGGTTACTGTAACGCAGGTGCAGGAACATCGATGCTTCGTACATATACCCGTAAAGCTTGTCGAGCGATACACGTTCGGTAATGTGCACATAATCATCCAGGTGATACTGGTGGATCACATCGCGCAGCCTGCTGTTCCCATCCGAGCCGATAAAGTACACCTTAAAGCTGGCGGGCTGAATATGCTTTACACGGACAAACCGCGCAAGCATCTTAAAGAAGCTTACATCTTCCATCTGCTGATCGTAGATCGTGCCGCTGTACACAATCGAGAAATGATCCGGCCTTCCGTTGATCTTCGAAAAATCCATCTCATCCATATTCGCTCCGTTCTCCACAACAAATACCTTGGATTGATATTTCTCAGGGAAAGAATCTTTCAGGCTTTGCGAAACCGTGATCACCAGGTCGGCGCTGTTCAGGAACCGGAGCTCCGTGTTACGATGAAGCAACTTGCGCAAACGGTTGATCAGGTTGCCGCTGGAAATAGGCGGATAAGCGAGGGTCCAGGGATCGCGGTAATCCAGCACCCAGGATGCTCCGAATTTATTCTTCAGGTAGAAGCCGATATTGAATACACTGTAAGGCGGCGCCGAAGTAATAATGATATCATTCTTCTGCACGATCAGCTCACCCTTCGTCTCATTGCTGCGGAAGATGCGGTAGAAATCGTAGATATCTCTTTTGTGAAAAAGAAAATAAAAGAAATAGATCAGCTTGAAAAAGAAATGGTTTTGCTTCCGGCTGAAGGCCATGCCCAGCTTTTGCATAAAGCTTGAACGCCCCTGCAGGGCAAAGGTCTTCTTCCTTGCATTCGTTTTCGTGCCTTGCTTGCGGTAATAGAACAGGTTGACATCCCATCCGAAGGAAGAAAGGTATTTACGAAAATACCGCGCCCTGTTCACCGAAGTTTTGTTTTCGGGCTTGTACCAGTACGAGAACAGGATGATTTTCATGATCGGTATATAGCCTTATTCCCCGTGATCGAGGATCTGGTATACAGAGTTATTGCTTAAGTATTCCTTCACCATTTGTTTGATGCCCGAAACCAGGTCGAGGTCTGTACCGGAAGCATACGCCTTCTGAAGCTCGTTCAGCGCGTCGCAGATCTCCGCATAAGAATGCGGAACTACCTTCGCGATCATGATTTTAGGGTGATGGGTAGGAATGGTATTCTCTTTCATATTAAGCAGCTCTTCGTAGAGCTTCTCTCCCGGACGAAGCCCGGTAATTTCGATCTGGATATCCTTGCCCAGCTTCAGGCCGTACAGCTTGATCATGTTCTTCGCTACATCGATGATGCGTACCGATTCACCCATATCAAAGATGAAGATCTCACCCCCGTTACCCATAGCGCCTGCTTCCAGCACCAGCTGGCAGGCTTCTGGGATGGTCATGAAATAACGTGTGATCTCCGGGTGGGTAACTGTAACCGGACCACCCTTTTCAATCTGTTTCTTGAACAGGGGAATCACCGAGCCGTTAGAGCCCAGCACATTTCCAAAACGGGTAGTGATAAAGCTTGTGGATACCTGAGGAAGGGTATTCAGGCTTTGCGTATAGATCTCCGCCACACGCTTGCTGGCCCCCATTACATTGGTCGGGTTCACCGCTTTATCGGTAGATACCATGATAAATTTGCTTACACCGAACTCTACCGAGAGGTCAGCCAGCAACTTGGTTCCTAATATATTGACACGCACGGCCTCGAAAGGATTGTTCTCCATCAGCGGAACATGCTTGTATGCCGCGGCATGAAAAACGAAATCAGGCTTGTGCTCCATGAAGACCCTGCGCAGGCTTAGCTCATTCTGCACATCAGCCATCACAAATTTAATGATCGGAGAGTGCTGCTGGCGCAGCAACGACAGGTTATGCTCTAAATCGTACAGGGGTGTTTCGGCCTGGTCGAGCAGGATGATCTTGGAGGGCTGGTAGGCCATTACCTGGCGGGAGATCTCGCTCCCGATGGAGCCTGCCGCACCGGTAACCACCTTCCCACGGATCTGCGAGATAATATTTTTGGTGTCCAGCACGATCGGTTCACGGTTCAGCAGGTCTTCAATGTTTACCATTTTGATCTGGCCGGTACTCAGCTCCCCGTTGATCCAGCGGTGGATCGGCGGAACGGTCTTTACCGTGATCTCCAGGGCCATGCACTGGTCGATGATCTCCGATTTACGTTTACTATTGATATTCTGGATCGAGATGATCACCTCTTCGATCTTCTTCTCTCTTACGAGGTTGTTCAGCGCCTCTTCGGGCGCATATACTTTCACGCCACCCACCATCTTACCGATCTTCGTGGCATTATCATCAATGAACCCGATGATGTTATAGTTCAGGTGCGCGTCCTGGATGAGGGTATTATAGGTGATCATCCCGGAACGGCCGGCTCCGTAGATCAGGACATTCTTCTTGGCGACCGGACTTGATTCAAACACACTGTAATATAACGCCTTGACCATGAGGCGAAGACTCACCAGCATGAACAGGGTGATGAAATAATGGATCAGCAGAACGGAAAATGAGATCAGGAAAATACGGTGATCAAAGGTATAGTTCAGCATGAGCAGCGCGACCACCAGGGTAAGAAGCGCCATGGTAGAGGCCTTGAAGATGCGGACCGTATCGGAAATGTTCGTATGGCGGATGATCCCTGAAAAAGAACGGAACACAATGAAGTACAGGATATATACCGAAGTGACCACGAACATCTTCACACCGAAGTACTTCCAGTCGATCTCGCTGATGGCAAAGTTGTGACGGATTAATTTAGCGAAGTAAAATGTGATCAGTGTGAGGCATATATCAATAAGAAGAATCAACCATTTGGAAACGAAACGGTCAGAATACCGCTGCAATATTCTTCTTAACATATATGAGTAATTAAGAACTGTTTAGAGGACACTAAAGTATTCATTGTGTAAGACACCCCTGCAGGCGTAACAAACATGTGGCAAATATAACTAAAAAGAGGTATTGACATATCAAATCATTACTTTATATGCTCTTTCGCTTTTTCAGTAATTAATCCGAAATAATACGCTGTTTATAGCAAGCCATTCTTTAAATATCCAAATATGCTTCGCCTGCTGTAAAAGCCTTTTGACGCCTCTGATGGCAGCTGTCTGATCAACCTACGCAATTCCGCCATTTCTGGTTTGAAGCACGGCGATTTTATCAAGAAGCCTGATCCGCAGCCAGAGATACCCTCCTGAGCCCAGCAGCAATACCAGCAGGAAGAATACCGGACCGGAAAGGAAACGGTATGAATAGTTCAGCCATACCAGGGCATTCAGTATCAGCTGAAGCACCGCAATGCCTGCCGACACTTTCAGAGGTGAATGATGAAGATTATAGGTGAGCAATTGATACGCATGAAAACGGTGCGGTTCGAAGATATTCTCTCTTCTCAACAGGCGATGGATCAGGGTATAGAACACATCCAACGCAAAAAGCAGGAAGAAGAGCAGGAACGGAATATGTTCCGTATGGATAAGAAGCTGAAGCATGACATAGGCCAGGATAAGGGCCATGCTGATGCTTCCCACATCACCGGCAAAACACCGTGCCCGTCCTCTGAAATTATAAAAAGTGAAAAGAAGCGCCGCAGCCAGTACCGAGCATAACAGCCGGTTATCAAATAAAGCCAGGTCGCGGTTGATCAGGAGGAAAGAAGCGAAAGCCACGATGCTGTACGAGCCCGCGAGCCCGTTGATACCATCCATAAAATTAAAGGCGTTAAGCCAGGCGGCAATGGAAAGATAGACAAGGATGGCCAGGAAGATATGATGTGTTTCGAGCAACGGCCAGGAATGAAAAAGGATGACCGCCGCTACGAAATGTACTGCCAAACGGATCTGTGGGGCTACGGTAACGATATCGTCAACGAAGCTCACCACGGTGACCAGGAAAAGCGCAAGCAGGAAATAATCGGCAGCAGGCTGAAAATATACCCACCAGGTAAACACGCTGAGCGGGAAAATAATACCCGCCCCCCTGATAATGAGGTACTGGTTCCGGGAAGAATCCAGGGAATGATCAGTAATTCTGTAACGCGTCGCGATGCGGAAATACCCTTGAATGCTAATAAACAGTATGAGAACCAGGACTATATAATACATCATCCCCTAAACTAAATCCGCAGTGATAATAGCTATATGATGTCAATTTAATATTAATCCCTGGTTATAAAACGCTATCCGCTGAAAAAACTGCACAAAAGATCAGGATTTCCGCATCTCATCCGGCACCGGCCGTGGCTGCCAGTGTAGCGCCTGCCTCGCTTTGGAGTCATCGAAGGTAAGGCTGGAATGAAGCTTCAGGAGCGTTCGGGAATGGAAGGGGATATGGGCAAAAGGCAACAAACGTTGCAAGAGGTCGCCGCTAAGGGCCAGAAGCCTGGCGAAAGGGTATGGAATGCTCCTGATCCGGATATTCTTACGTGAGGCGATCGCATCTTCCAGCTCTTTAAGGGAGGGGTGACAAGTATCGGTCAGATGATAAATGCCGGGAGCCGACATCAACGCGGGTACGATCGTAGCAATGTCCCTGGCGTTCACCATGCTTTTACGGGCATCGCCTTTGCCGATGCGTACATAACGCTTCCGGTCTATCGCCCGGATCATCCGTTGCAGGTTACCCGGCGCAGCCGGACCATATACTAAGGGAAGCCGGAGAATGCTGAGCGGGATAGCGCGTTCCGCGCACCATGCACTGAGCATCTGCTCCGCAGCGATCTTACTTTTTCCATAAGCACCGGTAGCTGCAAGCGGAGCCTCTTC
Organism: uncultured Sphingobacteriaceae bacterium; assembly: GCA_937875035.1. Classification (GTDB taxonomy): domain Bacteria; phylum Bacteroidota; class Bacteroidia; order Sphingobacteriales; family Sphingobacteriaceae; genus CALNCF01. The sequence continues at coordinate 8,939 of CALNCF010000113.1, forward strand.
GGTGATGCCCGTTCCGGCATCCAGTCCGTAAACGGCTACCGAGCTGATGAAGATAAAGGCTTTCGGCGGATAAGCACCGAGCTTTTCCAATAGTCGCCGGGTACCGGCAACATTGGTTTCGTAGAAAAGGGCTTCTTCTTTTTTATTCTTCGGATCGAGATGCGCCATCCCTGCCGCATGCAGCATAATGTAATCACTGTGCAGATCCGGCGCGGGATTATCATCAGAGAGGAGGTCAAAAAAAAGGTCGGACTGTTCGTCGCGACCCATTGTGATAATTTTGTAAACATCGCTCAGCTCTTCCCGGAGAATGTTCCCCAGGAAACCCCGGTAACCGCTTAGTACCAGGGTCTGCATTATTTTGCGAAGACCCGGTTAATAGCGTCAGCAACCCGCTGTAATTCTTCCGGGCTCAGGTTGGAGCCTGAAGGAAGGCACAATCCTTTTTCAAAAAGCTCTTCCGAAACACCCTTTCCGTAGTAAGGATATTGCTCGAAAACAGGTTGCTTGTGCATCGGCTTCCACAACGGTCTTGTTTCAATATTCTCGGCTTCCAGCGCTATACGGATGTCTTCCCGCGTAACCCCTGCACTGCCGTCCACCAGGATACAGGTCAGCCAGCGGTTCGAGAAGAATCCCGCTCCTTCTTCCAGGAAGGAAATGGAAGGAATGCCCGCAAACTGGGACTGGTAATACTGGTGATTTTTGCGGCGCTGCTCCACGCGTTCGCTGAGCACTTCCATTTGTCCGCGGCCGATCCCCGCGCAGATATTACTCATGCGGTAATTGTACCCGATCTGCGAATGCTGGTAATGCGGCGCCTCGTCGCGCGCCTGTGTAGCCAGGAAACGTGAGCGGTCGATATATTCCTTATTGTCCGACAGCAGCGCACCACCGCCGGATGTCGTAATGATCTTATTTCCGTTGAAAGAAAGAACGGACATCAAACCGAACGTACCTAAAGCTTTCCCGTTATACGTAGAGCCCAAAGCCTCTGCCGCATCCTCGATCACCGGGATCTCATAACGCGCAGCGATCTCCATCAGCTCCTTCATCTTTGCAGGCATGCCGTACAGGTGCACTATTAAAATGGCCTTAGGGCGAATACCCTTCGCCAAACAGTCTTTGATCGCTTCTTCCAGCAAGGCCGGATCCATATTCCAGGTATCACGTTCCGAATCGATAAACACCGGGATCGCACCCTGGTATACGATCGGGTTCGCCGTGGCCGAAAAGGTAAAGGAAGAGCAGATCACCTCATCGCCTGCTTTCACGCCCAGCATAATCAATGCCAGGTGGATGGCCGCGGTGCCCGAGCTCAGGGCAGAGACATAACCGGCACCGGTAAAACGGACCAGGTCCTCTTCAAAATTGTTTACATTCGGACCCAAAGGGGCGACCCAGTTCGTATCGAAAGCTTCTTTTACATAGTTAAGCTCCGTACCACCCATGTGCGGAGATGAAAGCCATATCTTGGAGTTATTCATTTGTTGTATTATTGAGCGCTGTATCCGCCATCAATTAAAAAATCGGTACCTGTTATCCATTTTCCTTTATCCGAGAGCAGGAATTCGATACCATTCGCTATATCATCCACACTCCCTAAACCCAGAGGATGCATTTTTAATATCTCAGCCTTGTTTTCGTCACTAACGGATTCCAAAAGCTTTTCCGACATCTCTGTGATCACCATACCGGGAGACACACAATTGACACGGATCTTTTTCGAAGCCAATTCCAGTGCCAACGCTTTGGCTATTGCTACCAATGCCCCTTTCGACATGCAATAGGCAGTTTTTGCCGGTTGGCCGAGCCCTCCCATTACTGAACTCACATATACGAGCGATCCTCCTTCTTTGGAGAAATGTCCTTTTTTTAACAGCGCTTTTGTAAGCAACACTACGGGTATGGTATTAACAGATAAAATATCTTCCAGGAAATCCTTCTTTATGAACTTCAGGGGAATAGTACCTTCCTGTCCTGCGGAATAAACAAAACCGTCGAAGGGAATACCATCGAACTGCACAGCCGCCGCGACTATCTCATCGATCGCCTGCTCATCTTTTACATCCAAGGAAAAAACCTGATGACCATCTCCCTGGCAAAGGGACAGAACATCGTTCAGCTTATCTGTATTACGGGAGGCCAGCACCAGGGATGCACCGGTTTCTGCCAGGCGGATAGCCGTGGCCTTTCCTATTCCTGATGAAGCTCCTACTATAAGAACCTTTTTAAAACCCATACCTATTTTTTTGAGGTTATTTCAATAATCTTCTCTAATGTGATCATTTCCGCGATTTCTTCCGGCTCATAAGAAACATCGAACGCGGCTTCCAGCTCTACGATCAGGTTCAGATGCCTTAAAGAATCCCAGTCTTCTATATTAGCCTGTGTTACTTCCTCAGGGAAAGAAGCTAAATCCAGCTCGAACACTTCTGACATTATATTTAAAATCTTGTCCTTCATAATTTATATAAAATTGATCTTGTAATACGGTTTAATTTCTATTTGCTCTTCGTTATTATTCAGTATGTAATGCTTTACGCCTTCTTCGGTAACCTCATCCAGCTTAAAGCCTACCTGGTCTAAAA
>CALNCF010000114.1 GCA_937875035.1 uncultured Sphingobacteriaceae bacterium
CAGGAACAGGGTCGGCGGATGGACCACCATCCAGTAATTCTGTAAGAGCGGATTCAGACCGTTACCATCGTGGATCAGGGCCAGGTAATCAGGACGCTGGAAGATCGGCCCCTCTAATGCTTCACGCAGCAGGATGAAGGGTGAGCTTCCGATCGATTGCCCGAACACATCCACACCCAGCAGCATGGATAATATAAATTCCTGGGAAAGACATACCCCCGCCATCACAGAGCTTTCCCATTTTTTAGCGGTAAAGATCAGTACGATGCCCAGCACCATTTGCCAGAAGGCCCATAAAAGGAAGCTGCCTTCCTGGCCTTCCCAGAAACAGGAGATCACATATTTAGTAGGCAGCTCTCTCGAGGAGTGTGCCCATGCATAATGATATTCGAATAAATGGTTACCGATGATGTACGCGAGGCTCACTACGATACCGACCACGGAGATGGCCTGGATCCAGAAGGCTCCGCGGGCCAGTTTCTTCCAGGATTCATCCTTTTTATTGACTGCGAAGAAATACGCAATGGTTGCAAACAGTGAAGCGGCAAAGGCCAGTACTACAAAGAAATTTCCTACTCGTCCGGGAAGCAGATGCTCGCCCACATATTGAATATCCATTAATAACGATTAAAATGTAAAGATGATAGCATTGAGAGAATGAATGAGACCTGGGAAATGCTTAGGATTCCTGCGCGCTGAACTCCTTGGTTTCCACCTCGTCGTTCGTGTATTTAGAAGGGCATTTCATCAGGATCTTAGAGGCATGAAACTCCGAGCCTTCCATTTTACCGGTCAGCACGATCTGTTCGGAGCGCTCGAAATCCTGGGGCTTGGTACCCGGGAAGACCACCTTACACTCCACACCTTTTTCATCACGCACATAAAAAGAAAAATAATTCGCGTCCTTTACAGGGTCGTACACCATTTCCTTTTCCATGACCAGCTTTCCTACAACGTGAATTTCGCTGCTGCTCTCTTTCGCTTCCGCGAAGGATGCATAGGTGCTGGAGTCAGCAAATGTGGTAACGATCGCACCGATAGCCAGGGCGATCACAATGATTCCGATGATATGGCTTTTTTTCATTTTTTAAAACGCATTAAAAGAGTCCAAAACTACGTAATTCCGGGGCTAAAAACGAATTCCCGGAGCAGTTTAGAACCTTTATAATGAAGTGATAAACAAAAGATTGAGCCGTTCTTATATTTCCTATGGTAACAATCCGATTACACAGTGTTTCCGACTGAGAAACGGCTCAAATGCCATTAAAAAATACCAGGCAAAAAAAGAATTATTTTCAGGGGAGTTGGGGGATGTATGAAGATCTCCCTATGCAGGATCTCATTCATAAAAAAAGCCCCGTCGGTTGGAAGGGGCTTTTTATTTTTATACCATCTCCGTTTCTTTTTTCCGCAGCTCTCGTTCTCCGATCTGCTGACGCCACATGGCATAATACAAGCCCTTGTGATCGATCAGGTCGTGATGCCTTCCTTCTTCAATGATCTTTCCGCGTTCCAGCACATAAATGCGGTCGGCATGCATAATAGTAGACAGGCGATGTGCGATCATAATGGTAATGTGATGATCGCCGGTAGAAACATCCTTGATCGTTTCATTAATATCTTCTTCGGTGAGCGAATCCAGCGCAGAGGTCGCTTCGTCGAACACCATTAGGTGCGGACGGCGCAGCAGGGCACGCGCGATCGACAGTCGCTGCTTTTCTCCGCCGGAAACCTTTACCCCTCCCTCACCGATCACGGTATCCAGACCCTTGTCAGCACGCGCCAGTAAATTCTCGCAAGCTGCTTTGTGCAATACGCTCATACATTCTTCGTCGGTCGCGGCCGGGTTCACAAAGAGCAGGTTCTCGCGGATGGTACCCGCAAAGAGCTGCGTATCCTGGGTTACAAAGCCGATCCGTTCGCGGAACATGTCCAGGTCGATCTGATCTTCCTGAACCCCATTATATAAAATATGTCCCTGGCCCGGGCGATATAATCCAACCAGGAGTTTTACCAGCGTGGTCTTGCCCGAGCCCGATGGCCCTACAAAGGCTACGGTCTCCCCGGCCTTTACCTGGAAGGAAATATCGTTGATCGCCCGGGTCACTGCCGACTGGTGCTGGAAGCTCACATGATCAAAAGCCAGTGTTTCCACACGCTGCACTACAACCGGGCTTACCGGCTTCGGCTCTTTCGGCGTATTCATGATCTTGTCGAAATTCGCCAGGGATACTTCCGCTTCGCGGTAAATGTTGATCACATTTCCGAGTTCCTGCAAAGGCCCGAAAATAAAGAAGGAGTAGAACATCAGGGAGAACATCTCACCCACGGTGATCTGGCGCTGGAAGATAAGGTACAACATTAAAAAGGTGATGCAGGTACGCAGGAAATTTACCGATGTTCCCTGGATGAAGCTTAAGCTCCGGATGTATTTTACTTTCTTCAGCTCCAGCCCTAAGATCTTGCCGGTGGTTCCGTTCAGGCGTTTGATCTCCTGCTGAACCAATCCCAGTGATTTCACAAGCTCTATGTTCCGTAATGATTCGGTGGTCGAGCCGGCCAAGGCAGTGGTCTCACCCACGATCACTTTCTGGATCTTCTTGATGCGCTTGCTCAGCACCGAGCTCAGGATCCCGAGCAGGGGTACAACTGCCAGGAATACAGGCGCGATGATCCAGTGAATGGACGCGGCATAAAACATAACGAAGATGATGCCGATAAGCGAGGTGAAAAGAATGTTCACAAAAGCAGCGATCAGCTTTTCCACATCGGTCCGTACTTTCTGAAGGATGCCGAGCGTTTCACCGCTGCGCTGATCTTCGAACTGTGAATAGGATAAGGCCAGCGAATGTTCCAGCCCGTCGGAGTATAATTGCGCACCGAGGCGCTGGGTAATTACGTTAACAAAATAGTCCTGGAAATTTTTCGCTACGCGGGATACGAAAGCCACACCGACCGTCGCGCCGCATAACCACAATACGCCGGTAATGTATTCATCACGTGTCAGCTGGTCGAACTTACTCGCGTAGTCGTCGATGATGTGACGAAAGATGAGCGGGTCGAGCAGGGAAAACCCCTGGTTTATGGCTGCCAGGAACAGCGCAAGCACCATCAGTTTCCAATATTGTTTTAAATAATGGTATAAAGTTTTCATATTTATCGCTTGAACGGGATTAAAGGTACGGAAGAAATAACACCACTGGCAAATAATTGTTTTTCGCTCCGCATCCCCAAAACACCGTGCTCCGGCACATCAATCAGCTCTCATGTCGCAGTATAAATTTTTCAGTACCGGGGTCACCCACGATATGCCTCCTGCCATGAAAAGACGGGTGCGTATCCTTAACATCCTCGTTACGATTTGTGTGGCGCATATTTTAGTGGCGGTCCTGATCGACCTGATAAGCCAGAGCACACAGTATTTCTCGATCCGGGTCGTGCATTCCTGCATCATCGTCCTGGTCGCATTCCTCATTCATAAACGTTATTACCGTACGGCTACCTATGTATTCCTGGTATCGCTGCTGGGCTCTATCATATATGCCAGCGTGTCGATACCTCACCAGAACATGTTCATCCTGACGATCTTCGTGGCCATCGCGATCTCGTTCTACCTCGTAGAGAACCTGGCATGGAACCTGTTCTATATCGCGGCCTGCTACCTCTCCTTCCTGTACCTACGGTATTACCAGATCGAGCACCAGTTCCCGGTGTTCAACAAGCTGTATATTTTCGGGCTCTTCGTTGTATTCTTTACGTATGCGCTGACCTATTATGTGATCCTCAAGGAGAACAATTTTTACCAGCGCCTCGTGAATAAGCAAAACCTGCAATTGAAGGAAAAGAACCGTAAGCTGAACGAGCAGAATGAGCAGCTGAAAGAGTTGAACACCTTAAAGGATAAATTTTTCCGGCTCATCGCGCATGATCTTAAAAATCCTTTTCACGGGCTGCTTGGTCTTTCAGATATCCTCATGAATCATTATGAATTACTGAGCGAAGAAGAACGTAAGGACATTGTACGAAAAATAGAGCTGAGCTCTCAGAACGGGTATGAGCTGCTGGAAAATCTCCTGCAATGGACCATCAGCCAGACCGACGGACTAACCGTCAAACCGGAGACCTGCTCAGCGTATTTGCTTACAGAAGAAAACATCCGCCTGCTGAAAGAAACGGCATCGGCCAAGCAGATCCGCGTCATCAACCAGGTAGATCCGCAGATGATGATCTATGCCGACAAGAATATGCTGAGTACCGTATTACGCAACCTGCTCAGCAACGCGATCAAGTTTACCAGGGAAGAGGGCAGCATTGTTTTCAGCTCGGCGCGCCAAGGCAACCAGGCGGAGATCAGCGTGCAGGATAATGGGATCGGGATGAACGTGGAAACCGTGCAACGTATCCTCGAGAACAAAACGCTCCTGCCATCCGAAGGCACAGCGAATGAAAAGGGTACCGGTCTGGGACTGATTCTCTGCCGTGAATTTATTGCCAGGAACCAGGGTAGCATCACCATCGATTCGGAGCAGGGCACGGGAACCCGTTTCAGCATCAGGCTCCCGGCATCCGCCTGAATCTTATTTCCTTTTTAATACCAGGGCCGAGAAAAGGCTCACCACAACTCCTACCGGGAAGATCTCGACGAAGGTCATGCCCGCCACATAAAGCGGGTTCTTATAGCATTCTTCATACTCTTTCATCTGCGCGATCACCTGTTCGAGCGCTGCACCCGACACGCCTGCGGCCCGTTGTTTCTCGATGTAATAGGCTGCATACTGCTGCATGAAATCCGGGTAGCAGTAATGGTTCACGAACATCCAGGTAATTACATAGCAGGCTGAGCAGATCAGGGAGATGAGGATACCGACCAGGAAGGCTTTTCCAAAGGATAGCTTTTGTCCGGGCTGCTGCCCGCGATAAGACCGGATACCGACAAATACCAGCGAGAACGCCAGGATCATGGAGCCAAAGCCCAGGTACATGCTCTGGTCGAAGCCGATGTTCTCGTAGCCGATAACCGTGAAGACAAGCATCAGGAGAGAAACGATCGCGCCGGACATCAATCCGAATTTGAGTACTGTTCTTTTCATATACATCATTTTTAAATGGTGAGGTGAAGGAATTGGTTTTACCGTTCAAAGAAATGAAATTCTATTCCCGCAGCGCTCATACTTTCGTATGAATTTGCAAAAAGCCTCCCCTATTCTATACATAAGCCTATGGAATGAGGCGCAGCTCCTTCGCGCGGCTCACCGCCTGCGTACGCCGGCTGACCTGTAATTTCAGGAACAGGTTAGCGCCATGTGTCTTAATGGTATGAAGCGATACGAATAAACGGTCGGCGATCTCCTGGTTGCTCAGGCCTTCAGCCATAAGCTCCAGCACTTCGCACTCGCGCCGGCTGAGGCCAAGCTCCGATAAGGCCTGTTCATTTTTCTGAAAAGGCATACCCGCGTACACCACTTTTTCTACCGTAATGGTTTCCTTGCGGGTAAGCTTGCGCCCCATCCACAGGCCAAGCACTGTAAAGAGGAGTGCCAGCAGCCCCATGTATATGTCGGAAGCATGTGCTCTCACCAGGAACTCATATTCGATCCATTTCAGAAAGGTGAGCAACGCGCCGAGGCTTACTCCATATATAATGATATTCCTGTTCATCGGGGTTTCGTATCTGGAACGGTTAAAGATATTTATTTTACCGGTTTATCCGACAGGATATGCCGCCAAATCATACGGAAACCTCTTGATAAAAAAGTGGACCTAAATTTGCTAAGCCAGACCTGATCTAAACTAAATAATATTGAACCTGCCGGCAGAACAGGATATATGCTGCCGGCCTTATCCAAAAACTTAAACTTATGAAAAGAACCATGATCACTGGCTCTGCCGCGATCACCTTTATGATGGCCAGCAGCTTTTCGCTCCTGAGCCCTGACGGGAAAGCAGGCTATACAGGCTCTCCCGGGGAAGAAACCTGCCATAGCTGCCATAACAGCTTTGCCCGGAACTCAGGGCCAGGCTCCATCAGCCTTCATTCCAATATCCCTGAAGCCGGCTTTACACCCGGAGAGACCTATACCATGCAGGTAGTGGTAGCACAGGGAACCCGTTCTCTATTCGGCTTCGATACCGAAGCCCTGAAAGCGGACGGCTCGAACAGCGGAACGATCATTGTAACCAACAGCGCGAAAACACAATTACGTAATGTGACCGTGCAGGGTAAGAGTCGCCGGAATATTACGCACCAAAGCAACGGGGGCGCGAGCAGCGATTCGGCGGTGTTCGAATTCAACTGGACCGCACCTGCTACCGGCGATGCCACTACTTTTTATTTCGCGGGAATAGCCGCCAATAAGAATGGCGTGGAAAGCGGTGATTATGTGTACAACAGCTCGCGCGCGTTTACCGTGGCGCCGGTATCAACGGGGATGAACGCTCATGCAATCCGTTCATGGAAGGTTTATCCGAACCCGGTTTCCGGTACCGAGATCAGCTACTCGTTCCAGCTGGATGGAAAAACGATGGAATACCAATTGCAATTGTTCAGCCTCGACGGAAAGCTGATGTATGAAAAAAATATTACCGCCCAGAACAGCCTGGTTCAGGATAAGTTTACCGTGGATGAGATTCCTGCGGGCACCTACCTGCTGGTATGCCGGGCGGCGCAGCAAAGTGTTCAAAGCAAGATCTTTATTCTTTAAGGAACCTAACAGATAAGTCAATAAAAAAGCCCTTCGATCGAAGGGCTTTTTTATGAGGTACCGTATACCGATTAAGGGAAGATACCAAGGTTCATATAAGATACAGCGATCTTGTCGATTGACGACACGAAGGCTGCTGTTCTCAGGCTGTCGATCTTTTTGTTGCCAGCCTTGGTCTCCCGGATCTCGTGGTAAGAACGGATCATCGTGTCTTCCAGTCCGGAGTTTACCAGCTCCAGCTCGGTCGGGCCTTTGATGATCGCTTTACGCTGATCAGGAGTTAAGCTTACACCTGTTGTTTTCTCGATAGTTTCTACCAGGGTACGGTTTGAATTTTCTTCGTAGCGTTTGTCCATTCTTCCGAAGGCTACGTGAGAAAGATTCTTCAGCCATTCGAAATAAGAAACAGTTACACCACCCGCATTCGCGTACATATCCGGAACAATGATACCACCGTTCTTCACGAAATACGCTTCCGCGTCAGGCGTAGTCGGACCATTCGCACCTTCTACGATGATCTTCGCTTTGATACGTTTGATATTATCGATGGTGATCTGGTTTTCCAGCGCTGCAGGAACGAGGATATCGCAATCCTGCTCCAGGCCTGCTCCCGAATTTTTGAATTCTTTCGCCGCGCCTTTATAGCCAAGGATCGACCCTGTTTTCTTACGGTGATCGAACACTGCCTGAACATCCAGTCCTTTAGGATTGTAGATCGCACCTTCGTATTCGCAAAGACCTACGATCACCCCTCCGCCTTCCTGGATAAACTTGGCAGAATAGAAGCCTACGTTTCCTAAGCCTTGTACAATCACACGCTTGCCTTCAAGACCAGCGGTCAGGCCCAGCTTCTTCATATCTTCCGCAACGCTTACACACTCGCGGGTCGCATAAAATACTCCGCGGCCTGTCGCTTCTCTTCTTCCGTTGATACCGGACTGAGAGATCGGCTTACCGGTTACACAGGCGCTGGCATCGAGCTGACCCGGGTTAAAGGTAGCATACGTATCCACGATCCACGACATTTCACGTTCGCCTGTTCCGTAATCCGGAGCAGGTACATCGATGCCGGGACCAATAAAATTTTTCTTGATCAGCTCGGAAGCATACCTGCGGGTAATGTTCTCTAACTGATCTACGGTGTAGTTCTTAGGGTTGATCTTCACACCACCCTTGGCACCGCCAAAGCCTACGTTTACGATCGCGCATTTGTAAGTCATTAAAGCTGCCAGCGCCATCACCTCGTCTTCATTCACCATCTCGCTGTAGCGGATACCACCTTTAGTAGGCAGCTTGTGATGAGAGTGCTCTACTCTCCATGCGTGGATCACCTCGAACTCGCCATTACCTTTACGGATGGGGAACTGGAAGCGGTATACACTGTTACATGTTTTAATTTGATCTAAAAGTCCCTGTGGGTATTTGGTAAAGCGGGCGGCTTTATCAAAAAACTCACAAACATCACCAAAGAAATTGGTGTCGTGAGCGGCTGCGTTTTTACTGCTTTTTGCCATGTTAACTATGTTTATGTTTAAATAAAGTTCAAAGTGAGGGTGAAATCGTATGAGGCAAATGTTTTATTAAAAAACCAGTTAAGCAAATTATTTCTGGTCTTTTTCAATTTTGCTCAGGCGGCGGTCGATCAGCACCAGGTAGACCAGTATCCCGATGAATATCAGGGCGATAGTACCCACTACGACATAGATCTTTCCCGACTGGCGTAGTGCATCGGCCATCTGAACAGACTGAGCTGCAACCATATGATGAAACAGGAACAGGAAGGTGAAGAGTAATACAACTGATTTTTTCATATCCGGGTAAAGATTAATTCATTATTTTTTCGAGGTGTTTATTGCTGATCACGCGCAGGCGGTAACGGATCTGGGTGATCCATAAACCCATTAATATCCAACCCAATACAGCCGGGTAGAACACTTTGCGCATCTCGTTATCCATATCATAGCTGTTGAAGCCTGGGTTGCCTCCGTTGCCGGGATGCAGGGAGTCGGTGAGACGGGGCAGGATAAACACCAGCACGATCATAACCGGGAAAGCGAACACGCTGTATACCGCGGATATTTTGGCACGTTTCTGATCATCGTCCATAGAACCTCTCAGCACAAAATAAGCTAAGTAGACCAGCATGGCGATGGCAGCGCTGTTTTGCTTAGGGTCGTTGCTCCAGGGCTCACCCCAGGTATAATTGGCCCATAACATACCGGTGACCATACCGAGCGCCCCCATAAAGATGCCCACGTTCGCCGCTTCGAGCGCAAAGATGTCGTCCTTTTCGCGACCCTTGCCCAGGTAGCGGATGCTGTACACGGCGTTCACCACAAACATGATGATCATAGCGAACCACATCGGCACATGGAAGTAAACATTACGAATGGTTTCGTGCAGGATAGGTAATACGGGCACGGGACCCAGCATCCCCTCGATCAGGGAATACAGCACGAGGATCGCTCCCAAAATTTTCCACCAGTTTGATTTCATAACCAAATTAATCTGATAAGCGGTTTCCCGGCCCAGGAGCTAAGTGCTTCATTTATGGCCTTACCACTCGCCTGATGCATATTTCGCATCATTATTCGCGCCAAATGTAAGGAAATAACAATAAAGAAACAGCGATTACAATAACATTTATTAACAGTAAGGCGGTCAGCTCATTGAGGCTTGCCGAGCGCTCCAGTCCGTCCATTGCGTTCTTCGAAAATTTGATCAGGAGCATGAGCAGCGGCACCATCACCGGGAAGCTTAATACTGCCATTAAGGTAGTATTATTATTGGCCTTGGAAGCGATGGCCGAAACCATGGTAAACACGGAGGAGAAGCTGATCCCCCCCACCGCTACTGCCAGCAGGTAAAAACCAGGATCCTGTACCGGGTTGTTGAATACCACATGATAAAAGAACAGGCATACCAGGGATAGCAGCGCCATGAGCACCAGGTTATAGATGATCTTGGAAAGGATGACCGCCTGCGGACTGCATATAGAATAATAGTACAGGTAACGGCCGCGGTTCTCCTGCATAAAGCTCTTGGCAATGGCATTGACCGAGGCAAAAAGCATGATGATCCAGAACAGGGCGTTCCAGGTAACCGGGTTGATCTTCCT
>CALNCF010000115.1 GCA_937875035.1 uncultured Sphingobacteriaceae bacterium
TATTGACTTTACCGCACGCGACCTGCAGCAGAAATGCGAGGAGCAGGGGCTGCCCTGGGAAATTGCCAAGGCCTTCGATCATTCGGCTGCTATCGGGCAGTTCATACCCGTAGCCGATGTGTCCGAATTGCGGAAGCTGGGCTTCAGCCTGCGGAAAAATGGCGAAGAGGTTCAGTCGGGCAATACCTCCGACATGATCTTTTCGTTTGAGAAGATCATTGCCTATGTTTCCTCCCGCTTCACCCTGAAAAAAGGCGACCTGATCTTCACCGGCACACCGGTCGGCGTTGGGAAAGTAGCTATCGGCGACCGGCTGGAAGCCTTTGTGGAAACGGAAAAATTATTAGACTTCGAAATACGTTAGTTCAGCTATGACATTTACAAAAACATTAAAAGCATTCAGCATCCGGTTTATAACAGCCTGTTTCCTGACCCTGGTGCTGACCACCAATTTCGCGTTCAATTACTCCTACCCGGAACAGCATACCAGTGTTACCCGTACCTATCCGAAAGATTATTTCCGTCCGCCGCTCGACATACCCCTGTTTCTTTCGGGTACCTTCGGGGAATTGCGTCCGAATCACTTTCACTCCGGCATCGATATCAAGACCAATGCAACGGAAGGCTTGAACGTGTATGCCGTAGCCGATGGTTATATTTCAAGGGTACGCGTCCAGGCAAACGGCTTCGGAAATGCCCTGTACATCACCCATCCGAACGGGTACACCAGTGTGTATGCCCATTTACAGCGTTACGAAAAAGACATCCGTGCCTTTGCCCGCAAGGTTCAGTTTGAAAAGGAACAGTTCGAGATCGATACCATCCTGTCGCCGGAAATGATCCCGGTGAAAAAGGGTGAGATCATTGCGTACAGCGGCAATACCGGGGGCTCCGCCGGACCACACCTCCATTTCGAGATCCGCGACGCGGCTACCGAGGAGCCCATTAACCCCTTATTATGCGGCTTCGAGTTGGCCGACATCATCCCTCCGATCGTGAACGGGGTCTACGTATATCCCCTGGATGAGAACAGCTCGGTGAACAACATCAGGAGCAAGCAGAAATTCACCCTCACCGGCAAACGCCCGGAATACAACCTGAACAATGGCGCCATCATCAATGTATGGGGTAAGATCGGCCTGGGGATCGATACCTACGACCTGCTCAGCGGCTCCGCGAACCAGAACGGAGTGTACTCCGTTGAGCTGCGCAAGAACGGGGAACGCATCTTTTACTCACAGATGGAACGCTTCTACTTCAAAGACAGCCGCGCCATCAATTCGCACTGCGACTTTAAGGAACGTAATTACAGCGGACGCTGGGTGCAGAAGAGCTTTGTAGACCCGGGGAACAACCTTACGATCTATAAAGACCTGGATGATCGTGGACGCATCACCATCGAACCCGGCGATATCTATAACATGGAGTACATTGTGAAAGATGTAAAGGGCAATGCCACCACGATCGTCTTCACCCTGAACGGCCTGGATGAAAATCCTTTCCCTCCAACTTACGGCACCTACCATACCGACCCGAATTACCTCGATTATGCCACCCTGCAGGTGTACAAAAGACCGAACTTCAAGGCCGTGTTCCAGCCCTACGCCTTATACGACAGCACCCTGGTCAGCTACCGCACAGGCGCGATGCCGGCCGGCGGGTTTTCATCCGTACACACGCTGGGCAACAAAGATATTCCCCTGCATGACTTCATTGACCTCGAGCTGAAGGTCGAACGCGAAATGACCGAATACCAGCAATCCAAAGCCATCATCATTAACCAGGGTCGAGGTGTGGCCGGCGGTGTGTACAAGAACGAAGTGGTAAGCGGAAGGACCAAGCTCTTCGGAAGCTTCTATGTCGGAACCGATTCGATCGGCCCGAGCATCAAGCCCGTCAATATTGCCAATAACAAAGTGATGAGCGCTTCCCGTTCGATCATGGTACGCATCAGCGATAACCTTTCGGGCATCAAATCCTATTCGGCCTATATCGACGATAAATGGGTGATCATGGATTACGACCAGAAATACAGCCTGCTCACTTATACATTCGACGAAAACTGCCCGAAGGGCAAACATGTGTTCCGCCTGGTTGTTACTGATATGAAAGACAACAAAAGCCAGTACCTGGCCACATTTACCCGTTAAAGAAAATGACATTACAAGAAGGAGATAAAGCCCCTGTATTTAAAGGGAAGGACCAGCACGGCAACACTGTTTCGCTCAGCGATCTGAAGGGAAAGAAAGTGATCCTTTATTTCTATCCCAAGGATAATACCCCGGGATGTACCGCCGAAGCCTGTAACTTGCGCGACAATTACAATGAGCTCCTGAAAAGGGGCTACGAAATTATCGGGGTCAGCGTAGACGACGAGAAATCGCACCAGAAGTTCATCACGAAATACGACTTGCCCTTTACACTCATCGCCGATACCGATCACAGCATCGTAGAGCAATACGGCCTGTGGGTAGAAAAGAATATGTACGGAAGAAAA
>CALNCF010000116.1 GCA_937875035.1 uncultured Sphingobacteriaceae bacterium
CAAGCGTTCGCACGGACACATGCTCCAGCACATGTCTCTGTACGATTCGTAGTTGATCCGGTACTGCCGCTGCCTGCTTGTGTTTTCGATCCTGAATTTATTTTCGGTTTCTGTGGATGTAT
This sequence comes from uncultured Sphingobacteriaceae bacterium, assembly GCA_937875035.1. GTDB lineage: Bacteria > Bacteroidota > Bacteroidia > Sphingobacteriales > Sphingobacteriaceae > CALNCF01. Next base: position 123 of record CALNCF010000116.1, read on the forward strand.
AGTCTAATATCTTGGGCCGGGATTCGTCGTTATCCTCATATTTGAACGCCTTGTTCTTTAAGAAATTCCGGCTGAACACCACCGTGGTATAACCTTTCGAACGGTAATATTTATAATTGGCACCTACAGTATAATTGTTCTGCTTATTAACCGGGAGATAACTGAGGATGTAACGCTGATCTTCTGTTTTATTGGCATCGAGGTTCAGGGCGAAATCGTCGAACGCGCCAAGCCCGATAAGGCTGAGCTCATGCTTCTGGCTGAAGCGGGTCTTTACCTTGAACTGGTAATCGTTGTATTCCGGGAGAAAGGGTAAGCCGATCACCCTAAAAAGATATTCGAGGTACGACTTCCGGTAAGACGCCATATAAGTGGTCTTCTTTCCGATCGGGCCTTCGAGCGTGGCAGCGAAGTCGCTGGTACCCATGGTAAGTGAGGCGCCCATCTTGTCGTTCCGTCCATCCTTGAACTTAAAGTCGAATACAGAGCTTAAGGCGTTGCCACGATTGGCAGGAAACGCCCCGGAGTAAAAATCGACCTCGCGCACAAAATCCACATTGATCAAACCCACCGGGCCGCCTGAGGCTCCCTGCGTGGCAAAGTGATTGATATTCGGAACCTCGATCCCGTCGAGGTAAAAACGGTTCTCATTCGGCGCCCCTCCGCGGATGATGATATCGTTACGGAAGCTCACGGTAGAGGCTACGCCGGGCAGCGACTGGATCACTTTGGAAATATCCCTGTTACCACCAGGGTTCCTCTTGATCTCCGACACCCCGATGGTACGGAGCGACACCGGACTTTCCTGTGACTTATAAAAAGCGGCCGCGGTTACTTCCACTTCATCCAGGCTTTTGGAATCTTCGTCCAGCTCCGCATCCATGATCGTTGCCTTCGCGTTGCTCACCTGCACTTCGAAAAGCACTTTGGATCTATACCCGAGGTAATTGAATTCGATATTATAAAAACCAGGGTTAAGGTTGCTGAGCTCGTAATCCCCGTTGATACCAGATATGGTACCGGACTGGGTACCCTGGATCCGCACGCTGACTCCCGGCAGCAATTCGTTGGTGAGCGCATTCTTCACCTTCCCCCTGATCCTGCCGGTCTGAGCCGAAAGCAGCAAGGGAAAGCACAGGAATAAAAAGATGACAACAGGTAGCTTAAATTTCATCCGGTACGGGTTTCTATGGAACAAGGACTAAAGAGCCAGCAAGGCTGTCTTTACTTCTTCCATGAGCCACATAGGAGTGGAAGTCGCGCCGCAAATGCCTACGCGGTCGCCGGCACGGAACACCGACGCGTCCAGCTCGGAAGCGGAAGAAATGAAATAGGTTTCGGGATTATGTGCTTTGCATACATCGTACAGGATCTTCCCGTTGGATGATTTCCGGCCGGAAACAAAAACGATCTTATCGAAATGCGTCACGAAATTACGCAGCTCTTCATCGCGGTTGGAAACCTGGCGGCAGATCGTGTCGTTCGCCTCCACTTCATACCCTCTGCTGATGAGCTCATTTTTGATCGCGTAGAACTTATCCGTACTCTTGGTCGTCTGGCTGTATAAGGTGAATTTCTTCGGAGGATTGAGGGCTTCGAGCTCAGCCAGGTCCTGGAACACGACCGCTTCGTTATTGGTCTGTCCCTGCAAGGCGATCACTTCGGCATGACCATGTTTTCCGTAGATATAGATCGCGGCGTCTGAATCGTAGGTATTCTTCACACGGTTCTGGAGCTTCAGCACTACCGGGCAGGACGCATCCATCAGCCGGATATTATTTTCCAAAGCCACCCGGTAGGTTTCAGGCGGTTCGCCATGCGCACGGATAAGCACCTTTTCGTCTTTCAGGTTCGGCAGGTCATTATGCGAAATAATGCGCAGCCCCTTTTGCTTCAGGCGCTCCACCTCTTCGTCATTATGAACAATATCGCCCAGGCAATACAGGTAGCCCTGCTCTTCGAGGATCTCTTCCGCCATACAACCCCGAAGCAGAAGCCCGATTCCTGGACGATGGTTACCTGAAGGTTCAGCATATTATTTTTTTACCAAAAGTATGAAAAAGCCTTTATTCTGTCCTGAAAAATATGATCAGGCTCTGGTCTTGCAAACGACAGAGATACACTTTTGTTTTGCCCGCTTTCTATAAAAGCCCGGCCCTGACCAGGTATTCCGCGATCTGCACCGCATTCGTCGCCGCTCCTTTCCGCAGGTTATCCGACACCACCCATAAGTTCAGGGTATTCGGCTGGGATTCATCCCGGCGGATCCGGCCCACGAATACCTCATCACGATCGTGCGCCAGCATCGGCATCGGGTCCGTCCCCACCGTCCCCGGCAGGAAGTCCGCGATCCGTTCCGGGGTCCAGGCCGCCCC
>CALNCF010000117.1 GCA_937875035.1 uncultured Sphingobacteriaceae bacterium
GTATCGATATTATTTACCTGAGCGGACAGGACGTGATCCGTCACCGCCTGGTGAAGAAGATCCTCGAAGCCTACGGCGATATTCAATAGTATATTTTTTATTGTTACACTCTATTTTTATGACTTATAAATTCGGTACAAAAGCCATACATGCAGGCCAGGAGCCTGACCCTACCACAGGCGCAATTATGACACCCATTTTCCAGACTTCCACGTATGTGCAGGAAGCCCCGGGAAAGAATAAAGGTTACGGCTATGCAAGAGGAAAGAATCCTACGCGTAAAGCGCTGGAAGACTGCCTGGCTGCGTTGGAAAATGCGAAATACGGCTTATGCTTTTCCAGCGGGATGGGTGCCACGGATGCCGTGATCAAGATGCTTCGTCCCGGCGATGAAGTGATCACAGGGAACGACCTGTACGGGGGAACGTACCGCATGTTCATGAAAGTGTTCGCGAACTATGGCATTAAATTCCATTTCGTTGATCTGAACAACGCGGAGAATATTAACAATTACATCAACGAGCGTACGAAGCTGCTGTGGGTGGAAACCCCTACAAATCCTACCATGCAGATCGTAGACATTAAAGCCTGCGCGGCGATTGCAAAGAAGCACCAGGTGATGTTCGCGGTAGACAATACATTTGCTTCGCCTTACCTGCAAAACCCGATTGACCTGGGCGCAGACATCGTAATGCATTCGGTGACCAAGTATTTAGGCGGACATTCGGATGTGATCATGGGCGCGCTGATGACGAATGATGATAAGATCTATGAGCAGCTGGCATTCATTCATAACTCCTGCGGGGCAACTCCGGGACCGATGGATTCTTTCCTGGTGCTGCGTGGTGTGAAGACCCTGCACCTGCGTATGAAAGCGCATTGCGAGAATGGCAGGGAGATCGCTCATTTCTTAAAAAATCATCCGAAGGTAGATAAGATCTACTGGCCTGGTTTCGAAGATCACCCGAATCATCATATCGCGAAAGAACAGATGCGTGATTTCGGCGGAATGATCTCCTTTACGATTAAAGGAGCTTCACTGGAAGAAACGTTCCGCGTAGCATCATCTTTTAAAGTATTCTCCCTGGCAGAATCCTTGGGTGGTGTGGAATCACTCATCAATCACCCGGCTACGATGACACATGCTTCCATCCCGAAAGAAGAGCGTGAAAAAGCAGGCGTAGTAGACGGGCTTTTACGGTTAAGTGTGGGGGTAGAAGATGTGGAAGATTTGATCCAGGACCTGAAGAACGCCCTGACATAAACATACACAGGAAAAAAATACAGGGATCCCGGGTGATATTTTCGGGATCCCTTTTTATTTGATATGATGGACATTAAAGCCTTCCTCGATCAGAAAGTAGCACAATATAACCGTCCCGGTTTTATAGCGAACGACCCGGTGTGCATTCCGCACCTGTTTCCCCGTAAGCATGATATTGAGATCATGGGGTTCTGGTCGGCGGTGCTGGCCTGGGGGCAACGTCCCACCATTATTAAAAAGTGCAGAGAGCTGATCAGCCTGATGGATGGCGCTCCTTATGATTTCATCATGAATCATCGTGATGAAGACCTGAAGCCATTCCTTTCTTTCAGGCACCGTACCTTTAATGATACCGACACGCTTTATTTCATTCACTTCTTCAGGCATTTTTACCGCCTGCATGATTCGCTGGAAGAAGCCTTCATCCACAGGAAGGATAGCCTGCTTCATACCATGGATATGCATTATATCGATGTGTTCCGGAGCAACTTTTTCTCATTGCCCGATGCGCCTGACCGTACCCGCAAGCATGTAAGCTCACCGGCAAGCGGATCCGCCTGTAAGCGGATCAATATGTTTTTACGCTGGATGGTACGTAAGGATGATTGCGGCGTGGACTTCGGGATCTGGAATCAGATCAAACCCTCGGAGCTGATCTGCCCGATCGATCTGCATGTGAAAAGAGTAGCCCGTATGCTGGGACTGATCACCCGCACGCAGGTAGACTGGAAAACCGCGCTGGAACTAACCGCGCACCTGCGCAGCTTCGATCCGAAGGATCCTGTTAAATATG
>CALNCF010000118.1 GCA_937875035.1 uncultured Sphingobacteriaceae bacterium
ATCAGCTCCAGCCGTTCGGCAAAGCCGTCGATCTTATTGGTGGGCTTTTCTTCCAGCTCTTCGAGATCGAGCCGCATCTGGATCAGTTTCTTGCGATTCACACTCCAGATATTGGGACCGCGCAAAGCCTGTATGTTTAATATTTTCATAATCGGTTTAGTTTAGTAATGAGGATTGATTGGGTAATTTAAAAAATTTATTTACATAAATACAAGTCTGAGCTGCGCTTCATGATATATAGATGTGGGTATGAAGCCGGAGAAATATCAAAATGATTTTAGTTTTTAAGCAAAGAATCAGTATAATTGGTGACCTATTATTTAACATTTTATTAATCAACAATTTAATTTATGGCGCCTAAGGGTAAGTTAATTATTATTGGGGGGGCGGTTGATACCGGTAGTTTTACAGAGAAAAACTATGATAAAGATGTCGCCAATAATCTGAACTTCTTCGAGAAGGGCATTCTTAAACGGATCATTGTAGAATCACTGCATAAAGAAGCTTCCAGGATTGAGATCATTACCACCGCATCGCAGATCCCTGTGGCGGTTGGCGAAGAATATATAAAGGCCTTTGCGTACCTGCATACCGAAAATGTAGGCGTGCTCAACATCACCACTCGTGAAGAAGCAAACGATCCGGTGTTTATCGACCGCTTACGGGCGGCAGATGTCGTGATGTTCAGCGGAGGCGACCAGCTTCGCTTAACATCCATTTTAGGTGGAACCGGGTTTCATGAATTATTACTGACCAAATACCAGGAAGAGGAATTTGTTATTGCAGGAACCTCTGCCGGTGCAGCTGCCTGTTCGAACACCATGATATACCAGGGGTCGAGCAGTGAAGCTTTACTGAAGGGTGAGATCAAGATCACCGGCGGATTAGGCCTGATCAATGGTGTTATTATCGATACACATTTTGTGCATCGCGGAAGGATCGGCCGCCTGTTCCAGGCTGTGGTGAGCAACCCGATCATGCTGGGTGTGGGCCTGGGTGAAGATACCGGGCTGCTTATTAAAGAGGGCAATGATATGGAAGCGATCGGCTCCGGGCTGGTGATCCTGGTGGATGGCCGTCATATTAAGGATACGAACATTACGGACGTACCCCTTGGGGCGCCGATATCCATTGAGCACATGGTGGTGCATGTAATGGCGATGTATGATAAGTTCGACCTGAAAGCGCACAGGATGCTCATCAGTCACAACCACACGCCGGACAAGGACCGTTACGCGAAGATCGACCGGTAGGCAAGAGTGCCGGGTACCCGGAACAATAGTTATAATCAAGCATGAAACTGATCATACATGGCGGCTTCTTCAGCGAATCGGCAACGAATGCAGAAGTAAAGCTGGCCAAGCAACAGGCGTTGAGAGAGATCGCCGAACAATCCTATGCATACCTGCAAACGCATTCGGCATTGGAAACGGTGGTGTTTGCCGTTTCCCTGCTCGAAGATTGCGACCTGTTCAATGCCGGGCTGGGATCGCAGATCCAGAGTGATGGCAAGATCCGCATGAGCGCTTCCGTGATGGATGGCTCTTCCAAGAAATTTTCCGGGGTGATCAATATTGAAAATGTAAAGAACGCGGTATTCGTGGCCGAAAAGCTAATGGCTTACGACGACCGGGTGCTGGGCGGTGAGGGTGCGCTTGAGTTTGCAAGAAAGAACGGTTTCGGGTTTTATAACCCGGATCTTCCGCAACGGCGCAAAGAATATGAGACGAAGCTGGCTTCACAGGGATTGGGTACTGTGGGTTGTGTTGCCCTGGATGCGCAGGGAAAGATCGCGGCGGCTACATCGACCGGGGGAAAGGGATTTGAGATCCCCGGGCGCATTTCCGATTCGGCGACGACTGCGGGGAATTTTGCCAACGACTTTGCTGGTGTTTCCTGCACCGGTGTGGGCGAAGATATTGTGAGCGTGGCCCTGGCCACGAAGATCGTAACCCGTATCAGTGACGGAATGAGCATAGAAAAAGCGTTTGAAAGATCGTTCGCAGAGCTGAAGCCTTTCGACGGCTTTGCCGGAGCGATTGCGATCGACGCGAAAGGAAACGTGTATCACGATGATTCACATCCATACATGG
>CALNCF010000119.1 GCA_937875035.1 uncultured Sphingobacteriaceae bacterium
CGAGCTGGCTATGAAATACCAGCGCGAAGCCTTACAGCTTTCGCGTACGTACGGCTTGCCCGAAGAAGAAGCCCGCACCCTGTTTAACATGGCCAACGTGGTATCAGAAAAAAGCGCCAAAGTGATGCTTGCTTACCTCGACAGCGCATTGGTCATTGCCAAACGTATCGGCCAGAAGGAGCTGATCGGCGAGATCTATAAAGCGGCATCCGAAGCTCATCTCTTCCTGAAGAATTATAAGGAAGCCTATTATGCCAGCGAATCTTTTCACCTGTATAACGACAGCGTGTTCAGCATGGACAAGCAACACGATTTCGCGGCGCTGCAATCGGAATATGAGCTGGAGAAATCGCAGTCGCAGGTAGAGAAGCTCCAGTTCCAGAACCAGCAGCAGCGCTTGCGGCAAAACCTTTTTATCGTAGCGATTATTGCCAGTGCGATCATCCTGATGATCCTCGCCTATTACCTGACCCGGACCAACCGGCTGAACAAGGCCCTGAAAGAATCGAACAGCATTAAGGACAAACTCTTTTCCATTATCGCTCATGACCTGCGGAACCCGGTGAGCAATATCGTGCAGATGCTGGATACCATGGCTTCCAACGACCTGGAGATCTTCAGTCCGGAGGAGCGCAAGCAGATGCTGGACATGATGAAAAGACATTCGGTGCTGACCCTCGAAACGCTCGATACATTGCTGCACTGGGGACAAACCCAGCTACGCGGTATCCATGTAAACCCGACACAGACCGACGCGAAGAAGATGATCGCGCATATCCAGGGGATCTTCAGGGTTCCTGCGGAACAGAAATCGATCCGCCTGACCGACCTGAGCCCGGCCGAGATCCAGGTATACGCCGACGCGGATCACGTGGAATTTATCCTGCGGAACCTCGTATCCAATGCCATTAAGTTTACGATGCCTTCGGGTACCGTAGAGATCGATACCGTGGATCGTGAGAACCCCGACTATGTGACCTTCGCTGTTAAAGACAACGGGATCGGTATATCTGAGGAGGCAAAGCAACAGATCTTCTGCTCTTACCTTAACAATTCGACCGGAACCGATAATGAAAAGGGTACAGGGATCGGCCTGATGCTTTGCAAGGAGTTTGCCGAGGCCAACGGCGGCCGTATCTGGCTCGAAAGCACAGAGGGCGCAGGCTCGGTATTCTATTTCAGCTGTAAAAAGAAATAAGCGTCCACGCAAACCATCCGGGCATTCCATGCCTTATACAGAAGGAAACGGTTTTTCCCTCTTAACATGAGGTACCCTATGGATACACTGGCTCAGAAACTGATCATCTATGACAGCGATTGCAGGCTTTGCTGCTCGCTGAAGGACCTGCTGCTTCGCATTACTACTATTCCTGCGGAGCAGGTGATCGCCTATAAGAAATTACCGGAAGCCCTGAAGGCTAAGATCGAGGAAGAACGCTTTCACAATGAGATGGCCCTGATCGACACGGGCGAAGAGGCTACCCTCTATGGCCCGCGCGCCATCGCCTGTATCCTGTCGGACCGGCAGCCCTGGCTGGGGAAGATGCTGAAATGGCCGCCCCTGTTTTCACTCTTCACATTTCTTTATCGTAACATCGCCTATAACCGCTACCAGATCATTACTCCACGCTCGCGTTTTCAATGCGATTGCTTCCCTGAAAATGTGCTCCGCTACCGCATCAGCTATGTGCTGATCACCATGGCGATCACCGCAGGACTGTTGAGCCTGCTCAGCCTTGCTTACCCGGCATCGGTCATCCAGGCAAGCCAGCTGCTGGGAGCCGCCGCAACCGTGTGGCTGATACAGATCCTGGCAGCGATGATCTTACTGAAAGATGAAGCCTCTGTTTACCTGGGCCATACCGGCAGCCTGATGGTATCGGGTAGCATCCTGCTGATGCCTGCCGCGCTGGCGGGCATGCTGGGCTTCCACAGCCCATACATCCTGCTCGCCAATGCCGTTTTCAGCGGACTGTATACGATCGCTTCGCACCGCAAGCGTTCCCTGTTCATGGGGCTGCGCTATGCCTGGACCATCGGCTGGGCGGCAAGCCTGGCCGCTGCCGCCTTATGCTGGATATACCTATACCGATGATGCTTTCGGACCCGTCTTCCTCCCACGCGGCTTCTTACTGTTCTCAGCCTGCGATACCTCTTCTCCCAGCAGGGCTCCCCAGGGCTTGAGGTGATCGACCCGGTCGAAGATCGCCTTAAGGATGGCGATCACGGGGATCGAAAGGAACATCCCTGCGATACCGGCCAGCGTCCCCCCGATCAGCACGCCCATAATGGTGACGAGGGCATTGATCTTTACCTTCGAGCCCACTACTTTCGGCATGATGATATTGTTGTCGATAAACTGTACGGCCACCAGGACGACCAGCACATAGATCACATCCGCGATTTCGTTGGATGAGGTGAGCGTGATGAGCATACAGATAACAGACGCGAGAATCATACCCACATAAGGGATCAGGTTCAGGATGGCGGCCAGCACACCCAGGAAGATGGCATATTTTACACCGAGTATGAGCAGTCCCCCGCAATTAATGATCGCGACAATGAACATCTCGATCAGCAGCCCCACCATATAGCTCTGTACGATCACCCTGGAATCCCCGATCACATCCTGCACCTTGGCCTGCGATCCGCTCCTGAACACATTGATCAGGAAGGTACGGATGTGCGTACGGTAGTACAGGATCAGGAAGGTATAGATGGGCAGCAGGAACAGGGTAAAGAGAGAGCCTGTAATGCTCATAAAGGTTTCGCCGATCATGCCGCCGCTGCCTTTAAGCTGGCTGGTGGCGCTCTCGAGGTACTGGGTCTGCTCGC
>CALNCF010000120.1 GCA_937875035.1 uncultured Sphingobacteriaceae bacterium
CTTCCCTATCGGGATTTTCTCCACTCCGTTCAGCCTGTTTGAGCGGTGATCTGCTTGCAGCAATGCACTCAAACTATACGGCTTCACGTTCGCCTCGAAAACCGCCTGCTATAAGGCCGTTAAAATGCGTAGAATTTTAGGATGACCATGCGAGACTTACAGTATGTAGCTCAGACACGTAAGGCGCCCCGGAAACCCCGGGCAGCATAATACGATTCCGCACCGTTGTGGTACAGGAACACCGTATCATAGCGGCGGTCGCAGAAGAGCGCGCCGCCCAGCTTGCGGATCTCCGGAGGAGTCAGCACCCAACTGGAAGTCTTCAGCTCACGATATTGCTCTTCGGTCAGCAGCTCGATACCCATCCCGGCAGCCATATCCAGGGCACTGTTCGCGGGTTTGTGCTCTTTACGCGAATCCAGGGCTTTACGGTCATAGCAGATGCTTCGGCGCCCCTTCGGACTTTCCGCCGAGCAGTCGCAGAAAATATATTCCCCCGTCTTTTTATCAAAGCCGATCACATCCGGTTCGCCGCCGGTATTCTCCATCTCCTGCAGCGACCAGAGCTTCGTGGGAGCAGCTTCCAGCCTGGCTTGTACTTTCACCCAGTCCATGCCCTTATGGCGCTCCAGGCGTTTTTCGAAGCGTGCCTTTAATATCCCGAGGAGCTCTTGCTGTTGTGCTGCTGATAACTTCTTCTTTGTGTTGCTCATTTGCTTGTTTTTTGATGGGTTATTTTCATTCATTGCACTTAAAGATAATATTGCGGAACAGTTTATCACTGTATACGTTAATCGTCCAACCCCTTACCCTCCAGTATCTTCGGTATATATTTCTCTACCCGGGCGGCGCGGGTCTTCGATTGCCTGGCCTGCGAAAAGTAGAACAGGTAGGCACGCTGCCTGCCGGGGGTAAGAGATTCAAAGGCTGCTTTCAGTTGGTGGTTGGTATCCAATTGCTGCTGAAATTCTTCTGGAACCGCATATTCTTCCGTTTTCTTTAAAGGCACTTTTAAGCCGGCTTTTTCTACTTCTATGGCTTCGTAAATGTAGGCTTTGATGATCTTTTTCAGCGCAGCGACTTGCTTTACGCTGGTAAACCGCAGCTGGCGGCCTGCTTGCACATTCGCGGTCTGCTGTATCAGTATGCCTTCACTGTCTTTAAGCAATACACCCTTAAAGAACAGCAGGGCGCAGTATTCCTTGAATACATGGATGAGTACGATATTACTGTCGCCGTAAGTGTAGCAGGGACAGCCCCATTTCAGCTCTTCGTTCAGGCCGCAACCCAACGCTATTTCGCGCAGTAGCTCTGTGGCTTCCTGCCACTGGCCGGCTTGAGGGAAATACCAGTCTGCTTTAGGGTTGGTGTTCATGGTTCAAATGTAGTGATTGGTGGTGAAATTATTTTCCCGGCAGTGTCTTACGGGGCAGCCCGGCCCTGAAGTAAAAGCGTGTGGCTATACCTGTATTGTGAATGATAGCGCGTTATGCGCTTTACTTCAGGGGCACGCCCCGATAGTATTTTTAAGCTTCAGCAGGCACTGCCTTGCGACTGGCGGGCCTGAAATACCAGGATATTACGGTAAGCACGATCAGCAATACCGGGCCGAACAGTTCCATGGCTTTGTCGCCCATGGCTAAGTGCGATACCACCGCGCCGGACATGGCAAAGAAAAAGCCTGCGTAGGCCCATTCTTTCAGTAAAGGGAACCCGGGTATCAGCAGGGCTATTACGCCCAGTATTTTCCAGGTGCCCAGCAGGTTCAGCAGGTAGAGCGGGTAGCCTAAGTGATTCATCATATTTACTTCTTCTTCCATCTGAGTGAGCTGCACGATCCCTGTCGACAACATTCCCAATGCCAGCCAGAGTGTAGCGATCCAGTAAATGATCTTATTTAACTTCGTTGATCTCGTAGAATCTGTTCTTTTTGTCATAGCAGGTTTAGTTGAGTGTGTTCAAAATGTTCTGTAAACGGTTATGTGCCATATTGAGGCCTTGAGCGAAGGGCATTTTCAGCAGCTGGTCACGCTGTGCTGCCGAACGGAATACGGTATGTATAGTGAGCCTGCTGGTGTTGCCGGTAAGCGGCTCAAATTCCAGAAATTCGAGCTGTACATCGAAGGGACCGTTGCTCATCTCGAAGGTGCGGGTGATCTTCTGTCCGGGGACAAGGTCATGAATGGTTCCATGGGCCTCGAACAGCACATTTTCTTGCGCATCTACGGTCTGGAAATGATAGCTGCCATGCCTGTGCCCTTCGAACTTCAGCATACGGGTGCGGCCATACTCGTGCGACATCCACTGTTCGAACAGCCCGGGCTCGGTGTAGGCTTTGAATACTAATGCTGCCGGCAGGTCGAACTCGCGCGT
>CALNCF010000121.1 GCA_937875035.1 uncultured Sphingobacteriaceae bacterium
CCGGATGATGGGATTATCAACTGATTTTTACCTATTTTTGGACCGAATGAGGAAACTTAGCCAGATCGTTTGGTTTTTATTTTGGGCGTCGGTCGTTATAGGTATCAGTGTACCGGATACCGTGTCTTATACCGTTACCGGCAGCTTCATTCCTGTCGAAAATGCCCCCCGGGAAACCGGTAATGTGTCAGGCGTTTCATTCCCTTTAGGTAAGGCGGTGCTTGAGCCTGTTTCAGGTGCAAGCGAAGCGCTGCTCCGCAGTCACCAGGCGCATTCCTTCTGTAAGAGATCTATCTTATCCGCCCAGAACCACGGATATCATCCCGGCAGCTCCGCGTTGAGCTCCCGTCCACGATACTTCATTTTTTCTACACAAGACATTCCGATTTACCTTGTACACAACCAGCTCCTGATATAGCCCGGTTTGTTCCGGGGCGGAGCACGCAGCGTGCCTGCACAGCCTGCCGCCGGAGCGATCATGAAGTAACGTATAATAAGATAAAACACATTTTACTACGAAGGAATTACTGACAGGTGTGTTCCGGAAAGACGGTTGCACCGCGGAGGTAATTCCTTTATTTGAATAGTATAATACCATTAGATTAGAATAAATAGTATGCTCAATTCATTCACCAAAGTACTGTTGAAAAGATGGCCCGTATTCATAGCGACCCTGCTTATGATCACCGTGTTTATGGGATATCGTGCCAGCCAGATCCAGTTGTCGTACGACTTTGCCCGGGTGCTTCCGGCAAATGACAGTACCTATATGGAGTACGCCAACTTTAAGCAGATGTTCGGTGAAGACGGTAATATCATGGTAATCGGGTTTAAGGATCCGAACCTGTTTACCCTTAAAAAATTCAGCGAGTGGTACGAATTGGGTAATGACATTAAAAAGATCGATGGCATCAGGGATATCATATCCATCGGTTCGGTGTATAACGTCCGCCGCAACGACAGCCTGCATACCTTCGACATGATCCCCCTGGTTACGAAAGCACCGCAGACCCAGGCCGAAGTAGATTCCATAAAAGATACATACCTGTCGCTGCCTTTCTACGAAGGGCTGGTGTATAACAAAGAAACAGGCGCTACCCTGATGGCGATCACCTTCAAGGTAAAAGACCTGAATTCAAAAAGACGTATTACCATCGTCGAAGAAATTAAAGAGAAAGTAGATGGGTTCGCCCGTGCGAACCAGGTAGAGATGCATTACTCGGGAATGCCATACATCCGTACCGCCTTCATGAAAAAGGTATCGAATGAGATGGTCCTTTTCCTTGGGCTGGCTGTGGCAGTTACCGCCATTATCCTGTGGCTGTTCTTCCGCTCTTTCAAGACCGTATTGTTCTCGGTTGTTGTCGTTGCGATCGGCGTGCTCTGGTCCATCGGCTTTATCGAGCTGTTCGGCTACAAGATCACGATCCTTTCAGGACTCATCCCGCCGCTGATCATGGTGATCGGCGTGCCGAACTGTGTGTTCCTTATCAATAAATACCACGGTGAATATAAGCTGCATGGCGATAAGTTATTGGCCATTACACGCACCGTTGAAAATACCAGCATCTCCTTACTGCTTGCCAATATCACCACAGCCATCGGCTTCGGGGTGCTGTATTATACCAACAGCTTATTGCTGGTAGAGTTCGGCGTGGTCGCGGCGCTCAGTGTTATGACGACCTATTTCATTACCCTTATTATGATCCCGGTCGTGCTGCATCTCATGCCTGCGCCGAAAGAGCGTTACACCAAACACCTGTCGGGTAAGCGTATCACCTGGGTGCTTGCATTTATCGACCGGATCGTGCATGCCCGCAGACCAGTTATCTATACCGTTACCACGGTGATCACACTGATCTCCTTTTACGGGATGAGTAAGATCGACATCGTAGGTTATGTGGTGGATGATCTTCCGAAGAAAGACCCGATCTATAACGACCTGCGTTTCTTTGAAAAGAATTTCCACGGTGTGCTGCCCCTGGAAGTGACTATCGGAACGAAAGAGAAGAATGGTCTCTTTGCCGACAATGCCGAGCTGGTTTACAAGATGAACGCGCTTCAGAGGGTCATTAAAAAATATCCTGAATTTTCAAGACCGATCTCCCTGGCCGAAGGACTGAAATTTTCATACCAGTCGTAC
>CALNCF010000122.1 GCA_937875035.1 uncultured Sphingobacteriaceae bacterium
GCACCCTGCCCTACTCCCGAAGTTCGGAGGCAAAGGCATGTTCGGCAGCAAGGTGCATGAAGCGGTGCTTGCCGCCGGTGAAAAAGAGAGTGGCATTACCATTCACTATGTAGATGAGCATTTCGACGAGGGAGAGGTTATTTACCAGGCTAAATGCGATGTGGATGCCGGCGACAATGCCGAATCCCTGGCCTACAAGGTGCACCAGCTCGAGCACACGCACCTGCCCCGCATCATCGAGGATCTTCTCAAAAAAATGAGCTGAGTCGGGGTCTTTCACTTTTTTTATTTTTCCTGCTCATTTTTAGGGAGATCGGCCTGTTATATCTGCGCTTTTTTTTCTAACATTGCGCCATCCAAATTTTTCCCGATGAACTCCGCTAAAAAGGTCAGAAACGCATTAATCTCCGTTTATTACAAAGATAATTTAGAACCTATTATCCGCCTGCTCGATCAGTATGGCGTGAATATCTATTCCACCGGAGGCACCGAAACATTTATCCGTGACCTGGGCGTGAACGTGATCCCGGTAGAAGACCTGACCTCTTACCCTTCCATCCTGGGCGGACGTGTAAAAACCCTGCACCCGAAAGTGTTCGGAGGAATCCTGGGCCGCAGAGAGCTGGATGCGGACCTGGAACAGATGAAACAGTACGAGATCCCGGAGATCGACCTGGTGATCGTAGACCTGTATCCATTCGAGGAAACCCTTGCTTCAGGAGCATCCGAAGCAGACATTATTGAAAAGATCGACATCGGCGGCATCTCCCTGATCAGGGCGGCAGCCAAGAACCATAAAGACGTGATCATCGTGGCATCGAAGAACGACTACGGCTATGTGGCCGGGCTTCTTCAGAAGAACGAGGGCGGCTCTGTACTGGAAGAGCGGAAAGAGCTGGCTAAAAGAGCCTTCAATATTTCCTCTCATTACGATACCGCTATTTTCAACTACTTCAATACCGAAGAACCCCTGCAATTGTTCAAGCAGAGCATACAGCATTCATCCGTACTGCGTTATGGCGAGAATCCTCACCAGAAGGGCGTATTCTACGGTGACCTGGAAGCCATGTTCGACAAGCTGAACGGCAAGGAGCTCTCATACAATAACCTGGTAGATGTGGATGCGGCGGTAGAGCTGATCAAGGAATTCGATGAGCCGACATTTGCGATCCTGAAACATACCAATGCCTGCGGAGTGGCTTCACGTCCGCAGCTGATCGACGCCTGGAAGGATGCGCTGGCATGCGACCCGGTATCGGCGTTCGGCGGTGTGATCATCACCAACCGTCCTATCGACGCGGCAACCGCGGCAGAGATCAACAAGCTGTTCTGCGAAGTGCTGATCGCGCCTGGGTTTGAGCCCGCAGCCGTTGCGACCCTTTCTGAAAAGAAGAACCGTATCCTGCTGGTACAAAAACCGGTAACCCTGGCTACAAAGCAGTTCAAGACTCTATTGAACGGAGTGATTGAGCAGGACAAAGACCTGTCGATGGAAAGCAGGGAACAGATGAACACGGTAACCGAGAAGGCGCCGACAGCAGCCGAGCTGACCGACCTCGAGTTCGCGAACAAGCTCGTGAAGCATACCAAATCGAATACCATTGTACTCGTTAAAGACAAGCAACTGATGGCCAGCGGCGTGGGCCAGACCTCCCGCGTAGACGCCCTGCGCCAGGCGATCATCAAGGCCGAAACATTCGGCTTCGACCTGAAAGGCGCCGTGATGGCATCCGATGCCTTCTTCCCTTTCCCTGATTGCGTGGAGATCGCGCACCAGGCAGGCATCACCGCTGTATTGCAGCCCGGAGGGTCCATCAAGGACCAGGATTCGATCGCGTACTGCAATAACAACCACATGCCGATGGTATTTACAGGCGTTCGTCACTTTAAGCATTAATCAGTAGAAGAAACACGAAAAATTATTGTTTTTAGCACAAAAGCCTTAACTTTCCCCAACATTTAATTAAAAGTATAAGTCATTCATAGTTTGAATTTTAACCAGATAAATGGGTTTATTTAATTTTTTCACTCAGGAAATCGCTATTGACCTCGGTACAGCCAATACGCTGATCATACATAACGATAAAGTGGTAGTCGACGAACCTTCGATCGTCGCCATAGACCGCAAAACAGGAAAAGTAATCGCCGTGGGTAAGCAGGCCATGCAAATGGACGGTAAGGCCCACGACGGGATCAAAACGATCCGCCCCCTGAAAGACGGAGTAATCGCCGACTTCGACGCGGCGGAACACATGATCCGCGGGATGATCAAAATGATCACCCCGGGTAAAAGCTGGTTCATGCCTTCGCTGAAAATGGTGATCTGTATCCCGTCGGGGATCACAGAAGTGGAGAAACGCGCCGTGCGCGACTCTGCCGAGATCGCCGGGGCGAAAGAGGTTTACCTCATCCACGAGCCGATGGCAGCAGCGATCGGGATCGGGATCGACGTAGAAGAGCCGA
This sequence comes from uncultured Sphingobacteriaceae bacterium, assembly GCA_937875035.1. GTDB lineage: Bacteria > Bacteroidota > Bacteroidia > Sphingobacteriales > Sphingobacteriaceae > CALNCF01. The sequence goes on from CALNCF010000122.1 coordinate 2,464, forward strand.
TGGGTAACATGATCATCGATATTGGGGGTAGTACCACCGAGATCGCCGTGA
>CALNCF010000123.1 GCA_937875035.1 uncultured Sphingobacteriaceae bacterium
GTCGGGTAAATGATCACCCCGCCGTTGCGCAGGATGCTCACTACTTTTTCTACTTCCTTTTCGGAAGGATTTTCAGGATAGATCTTTAACAGCATAATTAAAAACGATAAGATGCGCCGATATTCATGGTACCCATATAGCCCACCGAGATCACTTCGAGATCGAGGGCCAGCCTTCTTCCCACCTGTATACCGATCGGGTTGAGGTGGAAGGCTAAAAGCTGGTGATAGTCGGTATAAGCCGTGCCTGCCATTACTCCGGATTCTTTCATCTCGGAGAGGCCCGCTGCTGCCTGCATATACAGTCTTATTTTTTCACGTTCGAGGTAATAGAACTTAAAGCCGCCCATGACACTGAGAAAGGTGGCTGTTTCGCGTTCGGTATAGGTTTGGTTGCCATGGTACACATCCGAAGTGATCTTCTGGTAAACCCCGTCGGCAGTCAGGGCGAAATACCGGTTGAGACGGTGCTGGTAACCCAGCGTAAGCGCGCCGGTCGAGGAGATATGGTCTACCCGAACCTGCCCGCCGGTGAACGCGGTGCTGAAAAGCTGCTCGGTCAGCACCAGGATGGTGGGTACCGACAAGAGCCCGGCTTTTACGTGGATCTCATGCGGGGGTAATGCCGGCTTAGCCGGAGCAGGGTCTTGTGCGAAGCTCACGGCTGCCATTACCAGCAGGATGAAAAGAGATAGTGTTTTTTTCATGGAAACGAAGGCTTGCCCAAATATACTCATCCTTACGGTATCTTCCGAAAAACAAAAGAGCAGGGGATGCCTGCTCTTTGTATATCATGTATGGAAAGCGGGGGCTTAGCTCAGCACCTGCTTTACACGGGCCGCAGCTTCGTCGAGGGTGATCGCCGAAAATACCTTCAGCCCTGAATCGTCGATCAGCTTTTTCGCTTCCACGGCATTGGTACCCTGTAAGCGTACAATGATCGGCACCGGGATATTGCCGATATTCTGGTAAGCGTCGATCACACCCTGCGCTACACGGTCGCAACGAACAATACCGCCGAAGATATTGATCAGGATCGCCTTCACGTTCGGGTCTTTCAGGATGATATGGAATGCGGCTTCCACGGTCTTCGCGTTCGCTGTTCCGCCCACGTCGAGGAAGTTCGCAGGCTCACCACCCGACAGCTTGATAATATCCATGGTAGCCATGGCAAGACCTGCGCCGTTCACCATACAACCCACGTTACCATCTAGCTTTACATAGTTCAGGTTCGATTTGCCGGCTTCTACCTCGGTCGGATCCTCCTCGGTAATATCTCTCATTTCTTTATAATCCGGGTGACGGTATAAAGCGTTCTCATCCAGGTTTACCTTGGCATCAACAGCCAGGATCTTATTGTCGGATGTTTTCAGCACCGGGTTGATCTCGAACATGGCTGAGTCGGTCGTTTCGTACGCTTTGTAAAGCGCGGCCACAAATTTGGTCATGTCTTTGAACGCGTCGCCTTCCAGTCCCAGGTTGAAAGCGATCTTACGGGTCTGGAATGCCTGTAAGCCTACTTTCGGATCGATCTCTTCCTTGAAGATCAGGTGAGGTGTCTTTTCAGCCACTTCTTCAATATCCATACCGCCTTCGGTCGAATACATAATGATGTTTCTCCCGGTAGAACGGTTGAGCAGTACGCTCATGTAATATTCTTTTGTTTCAGATGCGCCAGGGTAGTACACATCCTGTGCAATTAAAACCTTGTTTACTTTTTTACCTTCAGGTCCGGTTTGCGGAGTAATAAGCTGCATCCCGATGATCTGCTCTGCTCTCTCTTTCACCTCGTCTAAAGACTTGGCGAGCTTCACCCCACCGCCTTTACCACGTCCCCCGGCATGAATCTGGGCTTTTACTACCCACCATCCTGTACCGGTTTCTGCCTGTAATTGTTTGGCAGCATCTACAGCCTGCTCAGCATTTTCAGCTACAATACCTTCCTGGATACGTACCCCGAAAGATTTAAGGATTGATTTCCCCTGGTATTCGTGTATGTTCATAAACTGATTTTAGTGCCGTAAAAGTAGTTTTATTGAGCCTATTATGCAAACGCTGCACGTTTCAAGTTCCCCACATGCCTGGCGCAGCCAAGTGATTGGTTTTAAAGGGTTGATTTACAGTTTGTTTTTCAGGATTTGGCCAAGGGATATCCACCAGGGATCTGGGCCTATCTTCTGCCGGATCAGGATCTCTGCCTTTCCGTATCCAGCCTGTTTTACGGAAATATTCAGGATGACCTCATCGCATATAATCGCATGATGAGCTCCGCGAGCTGCATTCTTAACCCTGCTTATCCGGATTTCTCCAGAAGGGTTTAATGGAATATTACTATTTTCGTCACATGCTGAAAGCAAGAGATATTCATAAATCGTATGGTGACCTGGAGATCGTAAGAGGTATCGACCTCGATGTGGCACAGGGAGAGATCGTTTCCATTGTAGGAGTGTCGGGAGCAGGGAAAAGTACCCTGCTGCATATTATCGGTACGCTCGACCAGGCCGACCGGGGTACCCTGCAGATCGGTGATAAAATGATCATGAAGCTCAGGCCTGATGCGCTCAGCCGTTTCCGCAACCAGCATATCGGCTTCATCTTCCAGTTTCATCATCTCTTACCCGAATTCACCGCGCTCGAAAATGTATGTATGCCTGCCTTGATCGCCGGGAAGTCTTTGTGCGAATGCGGCAAACGGGCGGAAGAGCTGCTCAGCATGCTGGGTGTTTCGCATCGTAAGGATCATAAGCCGAATGAAATATCAGGAGGAGAGCAGCAGCGTGTAGCCATAGCGCGTGCGCTGATCAACAACCCATCGCTGGTGCTGGCCGATGAGCCATCCGGTAACCTCGATTCCCAGAATGCCTCTGAGCTGAACAAGCTTTTGCTCAACCTGCGCAATGAAACCGGTCAGACCTTTATCATCGTTACGCACAGTGATGAGCTTGCCGCTATTGCCGATCGTAAGCTGGTTATGAAAGACGGCCTGTTCGTTTAGTCGCGGTAGCCTCTTTGCAAGCCCTCGAAAGACCGTTCATCGCCGATCTTATATAACCGCAATCCCTTATAGGTGATCACGGGCTGCTTGGGCAGGAACGCAGGTAATGTTACTTCCCAGTCTTTCAGGTATTCGTCTATAAGCACGCCACCCTTTGGAGCGCTGCGATGTGTGAGATAATATACCTCATCGTATTCCTTAAAGCTGAACTTCTTGACCGCGTAGGTGAGGGTAAAATCAACACCCTCCCGGTTCATGGAATAAAAATGCCCGATGCTCTCATCAATGATGAGCACCCGTTGGCCTGTGGGTTTGATCCAGGTATCGAGCCATCGGTAAGCGGCAAACTCGTAGCGCTCCTTGCGCTGGTACAGGGCGCTTATGTTGCGGATGGCAAAGGGTGCGGCAATATAGCCGATGATGAGGAACATCACGATGGCATGCAGCACGCTGAACGTGCTGAAGTTGATCCGGATAAAACCCGCGAAGGAAAGCACGCGTTTGTACAGATCGGGTAATAATAGGAAGATCATCAGTACCAATACCGGGGTATAGCGTGCAAAGGGAGCAAGGCTGAAGAACCAGAAAATGCTGGTAGCCAGGAAGCACCATTCCAACACCGACTGCCGGAAGCTCCGGCGAACCAGGATATGGTACACGCACAAGGCATGGATGAGGAGGTTCAGGATGATCATATAAGCCTGGAAACGGTACACCGGCTGGAAACGCTCCACGAAATGAAGCCAGAAGGGATTTCCCGTCACTGCCGACTGGTCGTGCTCCCGGCCATGCACGATGAGCTGCTGGTAGATCAATTGCACATCGAAGTGGGCGAGTCCCAGGTAAATAATACCCGGTACGATCATGATCAGCAGGCTCAGCGCCCTGGTCCTGGCTGGTTGCTTACGTGTGATAAGCTCCGCGAAAAGAATCGCGATGATCGGGTACACCGAAAGGTGGGCGATGCTCAGCAGGCCGAGCAGCAGGCTCTGGATATAAGGGTGCTTCCGCCGGATCGATAAATAAAAGGCAGCGGCCAGCAACGCAAGCACAGGCATCTCCGCGCGCCCGCTGCGCATGGCATTGCTGATGCCCTCATCGAACAGGAAAAGGATCAGGATCACGAGGATGCCGATCTTGTTGATATGATGCCTGGTATCGATAAAACGATACATAAAGCAGGCGGCAATGATCAGCGCCAGCAACCAGGGCATCCGGGTGAAAAAGATCACCGGCGGAAAGATGAAAAGTGTGCAGGTATGGATAAAAGAGCTCAGCGGGAGATACGCCAGGAACACATCTTCCGTTCCTTTATGCGGCCAGATCATGCTGCTGAAATGGCCATGCTTCAGAAGCTGCCATGCGGGATCGATCAGCATCGTTTCATCGACCCAGGCAACCGGAACATACGCCAGGTTTACCAGGGCCGTTATAAAATACAGTACGATGATGACCCAGAATGGCCAGGAACGCAGCTTCATGATCTGTTTTTTGTTTGCATACCTGATAAAAGTTCAAAAATTTTCTTAAAACTGCTATCTTTCGGCTTATATTTTTATAAATAATGATGATTAAATCTACGAAGCAACGCATCCTGGTGCTTGCTCCACATACCGATGATGGTGAGCTGGGTTGCGGCGGAACCATCAGCAAATTTATTGAAGAGGGACACGAGGTATATTATGCGGCTTTTTCAGCCTGCGAGCTTTCTGTTCCGAGTCATTTACCCAAAGACATCCTGATCACCGAAGTAAAGAAAGCGACTGCCGAGCTCGGTGTCGACCCGGAGCACCTGTTCCTGTATAATTACGAAGTACGAACCTTCAGCTACCATCGCCAGGAGATTTTGCAGGATCTCATCAATCTGAAAAACCAGGTGAATCCGGACCTGGTCTTTATCCCGAGCCTGACCGATCTTCACCAGGATCACGGAACGATCGCGCAGGAAGCCCTGCGTGCCTTTAAGACCACCTCGGTGCTTTCCTACGAATTACCCTGGAACAATCTTTCATTCAATACCACCTGTTTTATTCCGCTGGAAGAAAAGCATGTGCAAAAGAAATGGAGCGCGCTGGAGCATTACCAGAGCCAGAAGCACCGGCCTTACGCGAACGAAGAGTTTATCCGCGGACTGGCGCGCACGCGTGGCGTACAGATTAATGTATCCTTTGCCGAAGTATTTGAAGTAGTACGCTGGATCTTTTAATGAGCGAAACCAAACATATCACTCTCATCATGACGGGCGCAGGCGCGCCGGGAGCAGCCGGGATTATTTCCTGCCTGCGAAAGGCCAACTGGATCAATCTCGTGGTGGCCGACGCGAACCCCGCAGCCTTGGGGCAATACCTGTCTCAGCCCTTCGAGCAGATCCCTGCGGCCGGCGACCCGGATTTTATTCCGGCTTTGCTGGCCCTGTGCGAAAAGCATAAAGCCGATGTGCTCATGCCGCTGGTTACGCGCGAGCTGAACCCGCTGGCCGAGAACCTGCATGGCTTTAAAGCGATCGGTACGGCAGTGATGGTTAGCGACCGCTACAGCCTCGAGATCGCTAACAACAAATCCAAGCTATTACAGCACCTCAAAAATATGAACATCGAAGTGCCCGATTTCCGGATCGTACACACGGTGGAAGAATTTACCCGGGCAGTGCGTGAGCTGGGCTATCCACATCAGCCGGTCTGCTTCAAGCCCTCTGTTTCCAATGGTTCCAGGGGCTTCAGGGTGATCGATGAAAGCAAGGATGAGTTCCGTCTGCTCTTTGAAGAGAAGCCGGATGCTACGTATATCAGCCTGGAAAAGGCTACTCATATTTTATCGCAGCGTAAATTTCCCGAGCTGCTGGTCTGCGAATACCTGCCCGGTGCGGAGTACTCTGTAGATTGTATTGCCAACAGGGGAGAAGTATTGCTTGCCGTTCCGCGTAAGCGTGTAAAGATGCTGGGCGGCATCAGCGTGCAGGGCATCATCGAAGATCATACCGCCATAAGAGCCTATTGCCACCAGGTGATCCAGGCCCTCGGGCTGCATGGCAATATCGGCATACAGGTAAAGGAATCGCGGGAGGGGATCTATAAGATCCTCGAGATCAATCCCCGTGTGCAGGGTACGATCGTAGCCTCGCTGGGAGCCGGTGTGAACCTGCCCTTGCTGGCAGTTAAGCAGGAGCTCCGTTTACCCATTACTTCGGACGAGCTCAAAGTGAATTGGAATACAGCCTTTTCACGGTACTGGGCTGAAGTATATTACCCGGCTCCTGAAAATTAGTTTCTTTAATCAATCCCACATTTATTACATGCCGCATCCTGTCATCACTCCATATATCACATCGAAAAAAGCCTTTGTCTTCGACCTCGATAATACGCTTTACCCCGAAAAAGATTTCCTGTACCAGGTCTATTATATGATCGGGCAGTTTATCGAATACCAGGAAACCCACGAGCACGACAAGGTGACCCGTTTCCTGGTGGATGAATTTGAGCAGCATGGACGTACCCGGCTGTTCGATAAGCTTATCGACCGTTTTGCACTGAAGCCGGAATACATGGAGAACTTTCTCCGCCTGCTCAGAACCGCGCGTCTTCCCCTGAAATTGCTGCTGTTTCCGCAAATGGAGCTTCTGCTGAACGAATTGGTGAAAGAGGGTAAGCAACTTTACATTCTTACGAACGGCACGCCAGAACAGCAGTTCAACAAGGTGATGCAGGTGGAGTGGAAGGGTTTGCAGCATCATATCAAATGTTATTTTTCCAACGAGATCAAGCCTAAGCCTGCGCCCGATTCCCTGTTAAAGCTTATGGAAGACCAGGGGCTGGAGCCGCAGGAGCTGATCTTTATTGGCGAAGAGGACCGCCTGTGTGCCGAAGCAGCAGGGGTAGATTACCTTGATGTGCAGGTGTTGCTTACACAGATAGAAGATTGAAGCTCCATCTTCTTACAAGATCATCTTTCCCGTCCTCATCGCTATAGGCCGGAAATAAAGAAGCCCCGGTCGCGCCGGGGCTTGTAATCATATATGATAACCTGTTTATTCGCAGTGCTGCCTGATATTGGCAAGACCTGCTTCAAAGTCCTTACCCATCATGCCATCCATAATAACCCCGAAATATTTCTTAACCGGGTTGTTGCCCATATCGCCTTCGGCGATCCAGGTGAGGGTGGTGCTTGTGCTGTCGCCGATCAGTTCGAAACGACCCTCCATCGGGGGCATGTTTTCAAACATGAGTACGTATTTAACCAGCTTGTTCGTGTCAATTTCCGTGATCTTCAGGCTGCCGTTCCCGGTTTCCCTGCTTGTCCATTGCTGCTCAGCGCCTACGCCAGCCTCGGGGCCCGCATACGACATGACGACCTGGCTGTCCATCTTTTGCCAGGGATTCCAGTTCTGCCAGTTCTGAAGATTGACCAGCTCATCGAAGACCTGGTCTACCGGGGCCTTCATTTCC
>CALNCF010000124.1 GCA_937875035.1 uncultured Sphingobacteriaceae bacterium
GGATACAGGCTTACCTCGACCTCGTACACGACCTGGTACAGACCCAGTTCGAAACCCTGAAAAGCCAAGACCCGGAAGGCCCTTCCGACCTGCATAAGCACCTGGAGCTGCTCCCGGATGAAGCCCCGGCAAAAAAGATATACCGGCAATACCTTAGCACGGTAGATCCTGCGGAGAAGCAGGCATTGAAAACTACACTGCTCGAAAGCATTCATCCCGGCGCGATCGACGTCAACATCATGTCGAAGGTCGACAAGCTGAACAAAGCGAAGGATGGCAGCGAGCTGGGCGCCGAATTCAGCGATGCCTGTGCAGCATTACGGGGCTACGCGGGCAGCAGGGTACACTCATCGGTTGTACTCTCAGCCGGGATGAACCCCAGGCTATACAGCTATCTAGGCGAATTGCCACAATTCATACCCAATAAAAAGGGAGAATTTCAGAAGCAGGTCAGGCTGTACAGCTACCTCGAAGCCTTCGACGATTTCTACCCGGATGCAGCGGGCTACTTTGCAAAGAAGGTCATTCTCAAGGTCAGCGATTACCGTTCGGCCTTTATCCAGGGAAAATTCCTTGCCAAGAAAGGAATCTGGGTATCCGAGTACCGGGTAGAATCCGGGCTGAACTGCGGAGGGCATGCCTTTGCCACCCAGGGATACCTGATGGGACCTATCCTCGAAGAGTTCAAGAACAAACGCGCGGAAATGCAGGAAGAGCTCCGGGCCTTGTATACCCAGGCATTGCTCCAGAAGGATCGGGTGGTACCGTCCCGGCTCCCGGCCATCAGGCTAAGCGCCCAGGGAGGCATCGGTACATCCGAAGAGAACCGTTTCCTGCTCGATTATTACAAGCTCGATTCGACCGGCTGGGGAAGCCCGTTTTTACTAGTACCCGAAGCCAGCCAGGTAGACGAAACGACCCTGCACCAGTTGGCCGCCTCGCGGGAAGAAGACTACTACCTCAGCGGTGCTTCGCCATTAGGTGTACCTTTCAACAATTTCCGCAAGAGCAGCGCCGAAGTGCAGCGCCTGGAGCGCATCGCGCAAGGCCGCCCGGGCAGCCCCTGTACCAAGAAGCTGCTGGTATCGGATACCGAATTCACCAAAGAGCCCATCTGTACGGCTTCGCGTAAATATCAGCATCTGAAGATCAGGCAACTGAAGGAACAGCACCTGCCCATAGATCTATACCAGGAACAGTTCGACCAGATTACCGAAAAGCTTTGCCTCTGCGAGGGCTTATGCGCCAGCGCGCGGATCAACCTCCGGATCCCGGCTCCCGAAGCACATAAGGCGGTCGCTATCTGCCCGGGACCTAACCTCGCTTATTTCAGGGGCGTTTACAGCCTCGAAGAAATGGTGAAGCACATCTATGGCAAGCTGCAGCTCTTCGATGCCGGCAAACGCCCGCATATGTTCCTGAAAGAGCTGAAGCTGTACATCGACTACCTGCGTAAGGATTTCAGCAACCAGCAGGCTGCCATGGACGCTAAGAAGCTTAATTATTTCGAAGCGTTCCGTAAACAATTGGAGAACGGGATATCCTATTACCGCGACACCCTGCAAGCCGTGTACAACAGCGGCTGGAACCTGGGGATGCGCAAAGAGCTGGACGAGCTCGAACAGAAGCTGAAGCTCATCGGGGTATAAAACATGCAGGGATCGCGCAAACTATTTTATCTTTGCGCTGTAGTTTGATTGATCTATGCCAGTACTGATACCACAAGACGGAACTTTACTACCTGTAATGGAAGAGTTCTATACCATCCAGGGAGAAGGGTTCCATAGCGGGAAAGCCGCCTATTTCATCCGCTTAGGCGGATGTGATGTGGGCTGTCACTGGTGCGATGTGAAAGAATCATGGGATGCCGAGCTTCACCCCCTTACCCCCGTCGATGAAATCGTACACAAGGCCATGCAACACCCGGGTAAAGCCGTGGTGGTAACCGGCGGCGAGCCCCTGCTCTACGAGCTCGGTCCGCTGACCAAAGCCCTCCAGGATGAGGGTATACAGACCTTTATCGAAACCTCCGGAGCCTACCCTTTATCGGGCAGCTGGGACTGGATATGCCTGTCGCCTAAAAAATTCAAGGCTCCCCGACCAGAGATCGCTCCCTTAGCCGGTGAGCTGAAGGTGATCGTATTCAACAAATCGGACTTCGACTGGGCGGAAAAATATGCAGAGCAAGTTTCCCCTTCCTGCAAGCTCTACCTGCAGCCTGAATGGAGCAAGGCCAAAGAGATGACCCCCCTCATCGTGGATTATGTGATGGCAAACCCTAAATGGGAGATCTCCCTGCAGACCCATAAGTTCATGAACATCCCCTAAGCCGGGCTGGTCTTTGGCGAAATGATCCGTTCTGCCTATCTTTAGAACGTATCATACTTTTATTTCATGAAAAGACTTCTTACCGCTGCTTGTTTTGTACTCTGCTTCCTCACCGGTTTCGCACAGGATAAATACAGCAGCACTCACCGTAAAGCCATCG
>CALNCF010000125.1 GCA_937875035.1 uncultured Sphingobacteriaceae bacterium
TAATTATAACAAACGTAATGATTAACAAAACCAAAATGATGATTCTTGCTGCGATGATCGGAACATCCATCGTAGCATGTAAAGACGACAAGAAAGAAGACGCTACTCCAAGCTATTCCGTAGTAGGAACCTGGAATGAAAGCATGAACATCACCAATGAGTATGTGAACGGCACCTTACTGAGCGCTGATACGATCACATACGCACAAGGCGAATCTACTGTCGAGCTGAAAGCAGACGGAATGCTGATCTCTAAAACCGGTTCGTCTTACGATACGGCCACTTACACTTACTCAGGAAACACCTTAACAGTAGTTATGCTGGATGCGGGAGTTCCTGTAGATACGATGGCCTTCACGACTTCTTTCAGCAATGAAAACACAGTGACCATTAAAGGAAGCAGCACTGAGATCATCAGCGGAACAACATTCGTTACAGAGAATGTAAGCCATCTTCAGAAGATCCAGTAAGGAATATATTATTTAGTACTATGAAAAAAGCCCCGTTACCGGGGCTTTTTTATTTTATTCGAACCAGGCCATTACCTGCTCTTTAGCAGGCATCGCTATTTCGAGCTTCATCTTTTTACGCATTCCGCCCAGGTCGTTGAACACTTTGTTCGGGTTAGCCGCTTTCAGATCTTCCAGCGTGAGGATTCCCATCTTCTGGATCACCGGGACCCATTCGGCCGGTATACCCTTCTCAATGAAGTCTTCGGACGCATCCATCTTGACTTTCTTTTCCGGGCGCATCTGCGGGAAGAACAATACTTCCTGGATGGTGCTCTGGTTGGTCATCATCATCACCAGGCGGTCGATACCGATGCCGAGCCCGGAGGTCGGAGGCATTCCGTACTCCAGCGCACGAAGGAAATCATCGTCCATAGCCATCGCCTCATCATCACCGCGTGCAGCAAGCTTGAGCTGGTCTTCGAAGCGTTCGCGCTGATCGATCGGGTCATTCAGCTCGGAATACGCGTTGGCGATCTCTTTCCCGTTCACAAATAATTCAAAGCGCTCTACCAGTCCTTCTTCCGTACGATGCTTCTTGGCCAATGGCGTCATCTCGATCGGGTAATCGGTAATAAAGGTCGGCTGGATCAGGTTCGCTTCCACCCTGTCGCCAAAGATCGCGTCCACCAGCTTTCCTTTACCCATGGTATCGTCTACTTCAATGTTCAGCGACTTGCAGGTATCGGTAAGCTCCTGCTCGTTCATTTTAGATACATCGATACCGGTATATTTTTTAATGGAATCGAACATAGAGAGCTTTTCGTAAGGTCCCGCAAATTCGATCTCGTTTGTTCCTACCTGTACTTTGGTCTTACCGTTGGTAGCCAGGGCAACCTTCTCCAGGCATTCCTCTACCATCTGCATCATCCAGATATAATCTTTATAGGCAACATAGATCTCCATAGAGGTGAATTCCGGGTTATGTGTACGGTCCATCCCTTCGTTACGGAACATCTTGCCAAACTCATACACGCCCTCAAAGCCGGCTACGATCAGGCGCTTCAGGTACAGCTCGTTCGCGATCCGCAGGAAGAGCGGCATGTCGAGCGTATTATGATGTGTCTTAAAAGGTCTTGCCGCCGCGCCGCCATGTACCTGCTGCAATACAGGGGTTTCCACTTCCATCCATCCGTTGGAATCGAAATAGTTCCGCATGGTCTGGATCACCTTGGTGCGTTTGATAAAGATGTCGCGGATCTCCGGATTCACGGTAAGGTCGACATAACGCTGCCTGTAGCGCAGCTCCGGATCGGTAAAGCCATCGAACACATTCCCTTCTTCATCGCGCTTTACCACCGGCAGGGGCTTGAGCGACTTGGACAGGATCTTCATTTCGTTGACATGAATCGAGATCTCGCCGGTCTTCGTGGTGAACACATACCCCTGGATGCCGATAAAGTCGCCGATGTCGAGTAATTTCTTAAATACGGTATTGTATAAGGTCTTGTCCTCGCCCTTGCAGATCTCATCGCGCATGATGTAAAGCTGGATCCGCCCGGTAGCGTCCTGGATCTCCGCGAATGAAGCGCTGCCCATAATACGGCGGGTCATGATACGTCCTGCGATACGCACATCCTTGTACGAAAGCTTGTCGCGTTCGTAGTTCTGCTTAATATCTTCGGCGGTTACATTTACATTAAATGTTTCGGCCGGGTACGGATCGATCCCCAGGTTTCGCAACTCTTGCAGGCTTTCTCTCCGAATGATCTCCTGCTCGCTTAAACCAATACTCATATCTCTTTTTTTATTATTTTGTTTGCAAAAATAAGATTTTGACGCTTATTCCTTAACTTTAAATTCGCCGCTCATGCAGGCAGCAGTACCTGTTCAACCCTTATCACCAATTTTATCAAGATGGAAAATCCCGGAAAAAGATACCGCACGTTCAAAGAGTTCTACCCTTTCTATCTCAGCGAGCACCAGAACCCGACTTCCCGTCGCTTACACTTTACAGGTACAGCATTGGTATTCGGCATTTTTATAGCGGCCATGCTGTTCCACAGCTGGAAGCTGCTGATCATTATTCCTTTCTGCGGATATGGCTTTGCATGGGTAGGGCATTTCTTCTTCGAAAAGAATAAGCCTGCTACCTTTCAATACCCTTTGTACAGCCTGGCCAGCGATTTCAAGCTGTTCTTCGACATTGTGGGCGGTAAGCAAAAGCTTTAGCGTTTCTCTGCCTTCCTTCTTTTCTGCTCGCGGATGATGAGCGACAACTCGCGCCCCATCTGCCCGGCAATGGCGGTGTTCTCCTGGGCC
>CALNCF010000126.1 GCA_937875035.1 uncultured Sphingobacteriaceae bacterium
AAAATTCAGTAATGCCAACGGGCTCAACCGTTCCGTTTACCAGCGTTGGGAAAGTGGGGAAGACCTGAACATCACCAGCCTGGTCCGTTTGTGCGAGATCCTGGAAATTTCGGCTTCCGACCTGTTCAGGATGTGGGAGAAGTGTAATGAGAAGATGCCGAAGACACAAAGGCACCACCTGCTGGAGGTTCTGCGTGATGAGCTTCATCTGGAAGATGCTGCCCGGAGCAACGGGCAAAAGCTTTAGACGGATTTACTGGTCAGGACGATTTTCTTCGTCCTAACTCATCCCTTATTTTAGCGGCTTTTTCATAAGCTTCATCATCGAGCGCTTTCTGAAGCATATCCTTTAATTCTGCTTCCGAGTATGAGCCATAGCTGGAAATGCTTCCGGCAGGGCCTGCTCCGGGCTCTACGGGACTTTCTATATTCTCCAGGAAAGCGAAGTCCGTTCCTTCGATCATAATACCGGCCGAAGCAAGGATGAATTCATAGGTGTATACCGGGCACTGGTAGCGTACGGCGAGCGCGATGGCGTCAGAGGTACGCGCGTCGATCTCGGCGACTTTCTTGCCGTCATTGCAGATCAGCTTGGCATAGAAGATCCCGTCTACCAGGTTATAGATAATAACTTCTTCTACCTGGATATGATAGTGTACGCTCATCGCCTTGAACAGGTCGTGGGTCAGCGGACGGCTGGGGGTCATCTTCTCGATCTCGATAGCGATGGCCTGGGCCTCAAAACTCCCGATGATGATCGGCAGGCGCCTACGCCCGTTCACTTCACCCAATACCAGCGCATATGCGCCCGACTGAGTCTGACTATATGATAAGCCTACAATATCCAGCTTGATTTTCTTCATGTTCAGGTACTCTTAACCTTTGTTACCGGTTGCTGCCTGCAACAGGCAGGTGTTATCGGGTGTACTACCGGTAATATCTGTAATGTATAACGTATGTGCCGGAACAGATATGAAAATACCACCGCTGTGAACGGTGGTATGTCCCGGTTAAATGGTTTTATTATCCTTGCGCCTTGAATGCTTTTACAGCTTCGATCAGCTTCGGTACTACTTCAAAGGCATCACCTACGATCCCGTAATCGGCTACCTTGAAGAACGGCGCTTCCGGGTCTTTGTTGATCAC
>CALNCF010000127.1 GCA_937875035.1 uncultured Sphingobacteriaceae bacterium
TATTCGCGCACAGAGGTAATGTAAGCGGAAACGTTTCTGTACTTGATTACTCTACCGACGGTGGTGCTACATGGTCAATCAACCAGGGTCCGTTGAACCCTACAGCGGCAAGCAACAGGTATCCTCAGATCACTGTGGAAAATACCGCTAACAGCACAAGCCCTTCAGATGTAAGATATGCATTGTGGACTTCAACAACTCAGCCAGGTGTTCTTTCCAACTCATATTCAGGTGCTGGTAAGGTGACTGATATCGCAGGGACAAGAACTGAAGGCTTCAGCGCATTCTCTGGATATATTCCAAGCTCATTAGTAAAAGGTAAAGCGGGTGAAGTATGGGCTACAAACGTAGATGTTTACCCTGATGCAAGCGCAGATACGATCAATGTTAAATTACAGCATGGCGTATGGGATGCAGGAACAAATGCTTATGCATGGTCAGAAATGAACTTCGTAACACCTGCTGATTTCACATTCGACTCTACTTCGTATATCAACGTAGAAAGCCCGATCGCTTTCGATCCGACTGGTAACATCGGATGGTATGCGGTTGTTGGTGATTTCGTAGGTGATGGTGACGATGTAAACAGGGTTTACAACGTAGCATTCTACAAAACTACTGACGGTGGCGCTACCTGGGCAGCTCCGATCTTCGCGAACATCAACAGCTTCTCTAACGTAGTGGCTGACCTGGATCCGCAATTACCTGAAGGTACTGTTGCTACATTATTAGCGAACGAGTCTTCTTACAACATGGTAGTTGACAAGAACGGTAACCCACACTTCTCGGCTGTTGTTTTCGGTAGCCCTGGTGCAACTTACTCATACTATCCAGGTGCAAGAAAATGCCTGTATGACTTAACATACAATGGTACTGACTTCAGTGCGATCTTCATTGACTCGATCTTATCGGTTAGCTACAGCAGTGGTGCAGCTGTATACATCTCTAACGATTTCGCGGTAGGAAACTTCATCAGAAACCAGGTTTCAAGAAATGCTGACGGTAGCAAGGTGATCTTCTCTTGGTCAGATTCTAACATCGACCTGGAAGACGGACTGAACAAATTCCCGGATCTGTTCTTAGCTGGTATCGATGTGGATGCAAACACAAGAACAGCTACCAAGAACGTTACTGAAGGTACAGATATCGATGCAACTGCATACTTAGCGAATATCTCTCCGATCTCATTAACAAACGGAACATTCACTGAAGTTCCTGCAGTTGTTGCTGACATCACAGGACCAGATACAGGACCTCTTTCTCACAAATACATCAAAGGTGCTGGTTTTGATAACTCTGAGTTCTCTATCAGCGTAGGTGTGAAAGCAAACGCTAAGAACAACCTGTTCACTGTGTCTCAAAACTACCCTAACCCGGTTGATAAAGCTACTGCGTTCGACATCACACTGGCTAACAATGCTGATGTTAACGTAAAAGTATCAAACGTATTAGGTCAGGTTATGTACACACTGACATCTAAAACATTAGATGCAGGTACACACAGAATTGACTTAGCTACTGAAGGCTTAACTTCTGGTATCTACTTCTACACTGTTACTGCTGGTGGTTTCCAGGTAACAAACAAAATGATCGTGAAGTAATTTAAACCACGTCATAAAATAAAAACCCCGCTTATTCAGTTAAGCGGGGTTTTTATTTTTTAATGCTGTTGGCTAAAGACCTGCTATGATGTGATCATGTTATGAGATCACCGTGAAGCTTTTGCTGAGCACAAACGGCCTTAATTCCGCAGTAAGATCAGGTATATATGTATCGCCCTTTTTCAGGTAATAGCTCATAAAGTTTTCATAGCGTTCCTGCAGCCCTCCACCCGGGAAAAGCTTTTCTTTCAGTTTCTGCAATTGCCCGATCTCTGTTTCAAACTTCTTCTTCTCCGCCTTCAGCAGCTTCTGCTCCAGCGCGTGAATGGCATTCAGCATCTTTGCTTTTTCTGATTCTACAGATCCCTTCAGGGTAGGGTCAATGGTCAGGCCTTTCGCCATGATCTGCTCAAAAGTGTGTTCAATAGAGGCTATTTCCTCTCCAAGGCTAAGCTCCTCGTTCGCATTTTTAGTAACGAACGACTTCACCAGCTGATCCGTATGTGTGAACAATTCCGGGACAGAGATACCCAGCTTTTCGATCCGTGCCGCACTTGGCTCATCGATCATCAGCGCGCAGTTCCTTAATACCAGCACCGGGAAATTAACCTGGTACGCTTCGAACAGGGCACGCAGCTGCATCCAGTATGCCAGCTCGCCGGGACCGCCGATATAGGCAAGGTTAGGAAGGATGTATTCTTCGTATAAAGGCCTCATCACCACATTCGGGCTGAAGCGTTCGGGATGGTTTTTTATTTCTATCTGGAGCCCTGTTTCAGTGAACTGGTAGGCCCCGTCGTGGGTGCTGTAAGTAGTTCCGTCTGTCACCAGCCGGTCGCGGTAATGATCCCGCAGGTAAAAGAAATTGATCGGACGAGGGTTCACCTGTATATCATAGTTTTTTCCTAACTGCGTATTGGTCTGCTCCACCAGCTGATAGCTCTGCTGCGAGATTATATCCTGCTGCATAATGCTGGCGAAAGAGACTTTTAATGCATCATCATCAGCGTCCATAATAATGAGTCCCTCATGCCCGAATAATTGGTGCACCATGTACCGGGTAGCATCGGCTAATGTATCATGCTGTAAGTAGGATTGTTCCAGGAGCGCGCTCAGCTTTTGGGCGGCTTCCGAATCCCCAAGGATCGACTTCAGCTCCTCAATGGCAGCATGTGCTGCTTTCGGATCAATATGTCCTACAGCGCCCTTATAATCACCCTCCCAGGAAATACGTTTATTAAAGAGATGAATATGATTGATCTCCGCGAAATCATGATCCTCCGTAGCCATCCAGTATACAGGAACGACCGGCGTTTCCGGGTACATCTCGGTAAGTGCATGAGCCAGGTTGATAGCCGTGATGATCTTATAGATAAAATATAACGGACCGGTGAAGATATTCAGCTGGTGCCCGGTAGTTACGGTATAGGTGTCAGCCTGTAAAAGAGAGCGGATATTCGCGGTTACCTTCTCATTGCCGGGTAATTGCGCATGCTGCCGGAGCAGCACATCTACAAGTACTTCACGGTTAGTCTGTGTGGCAGATTTATCCCGGATCACCTGGCCGAATGCCGACAGTTCCACCGGGTATTTATAAAAAGGTTTAAGCGTCTCTTTTCCTTCGAGATAATCCAGGATCATTTTGGAGAATGCCCCTGTATCCCGGAAATCAATTTGCTGTACAGCCATGTGTTCGTTTTTATTCAAAGATGCGAAAAATGTGTAAGGCCGGGAACTTTGCCGGCGCCAAGTCTATATAAACAGAAAGAGAGGAATTTGTTTTCCTCTCTTTTAAGTATTTGCTTCAAATCATGTTCTGTATTTATTTGACCAGGCTGGCGTACAGGTCGAAATCTTCTGCGCGCTCTACCCGGGCCTGTACAAAATCACCTACCCTCAGGTATTCATCCTTCGCAGAGATCAGCACCTCGTTGTCCACTTCCGGGGAATCGAACTCGGTTCTGCCTACAAAGTGATCCTTCTCCACGCGGTCGATCAACACCTTATAGGTTTGTCCGATGCGCTTCTGGTTCAGTTCGAACGAGATCTCCTGCTGCACCTCCATAATACGGTCTGCTCGTTCCTGCTTTACTTCATCCGGCACATCATTTTCCAGCGTATGCGCGTGCGTATTTTCTTCATGCGAATAAGTGAATACACCCAAACGGTCGAATTTGCTTTGCTCCACAAAACCAAGCATCTCCTCGAAGTCCTGCTCAGTCTCTCCCGGGTAACCCGAGATCAGGGTGGTACGGAAGGCGATGTCCGGAACCCGCTGACGGATCTGGTCCACCAGCTCCACCGTACGGCGTTTACTGATCCCCCTGCGCATGGATTTCAGCATCGGATCGCTGATATGCTGCAAAGGCATGTCGATATAGTTACAGATGTTCTCCCGCTCATTCATCACATCCAGCACATCCATCGGGAACTGCGACGGGTAAGCGTACTGCAGGCGGATCCATTCGATGCCCTCCACATCCGAAAGATGACGTAAAAGATCAGCCAGCTTCCGTTCATTATAGGTGTCGAGGCCATAATAGGTAAGGTCCTGGGCGATCAGGATCAGCTCTTTGGTGCCGTTCTTTGCCAGGTGCTTCGCTTCCGTGACCAATTGCTCGATCGGCTTGGATACATGTGCTCCGCGCATCAGCGGGATGGCGCAGAAAGAGCAGGGGCGGTTACAGCCCTCCGCGATCTTGAAGTACGCGTAGTGAGAAGGAGTAGTGAGGAAACGCTCACCCACCAGCTCATGCTTATAATTGGCCCCCATGGTCTTTAACAACCGCGAAAGGTCATTGGTGCCGAAATAGGCATCCACATTC
>CALNCF010000128.1 GCA_937875035.1 uncultured Sphingobacteriaceae bacterium
AGGTGATCTGGCAAACCGGACGTTTGTACTATTCCACAATTGTTGAAAATACAGAGCAAGAACTCCATGCAGGAGTTAAGATATTTGAATTTATTAGTAGTATGGATATGGCATATGCCGCCGCCGACGCGATCGTATCGAGAGCAGGCGCAGGAACCATCTCCGAGCTCTGCCTCGTAAACAAACCCGTGATCCTGGTCCCTTCGCCGAATGTCGCTGAAGATCACCAGACTAAAAACGCGATGGCCCTCGTTAAACAACGGGCGGCCTTGCTGGTGAAGGATGCCGAGGCCCGCGACAAACTGGTACCCGAAGCGATCCGTTTGTTGAATGATGAAGCAGCAATGCAATCGCTCCGGACAGAAATAAGTAAACTGGGAATAAAAGATTCCGCCGACAGGATCGCCGAAGAAATATTCAAACTCGTAAAAGAATCACATTGAAGCTGGAGCACATACATAAGGTTTATTTCGTGGGTATCGGTGGCATCGGTATGAGCGGGCTTGCGCGTTACTTTAAAAAACGCGGATGCCTCGTAGCCGGCTACGACCGTACTGCGACTCCGCTCACCCAGGCTTTAACCGATGAAGGAATAGAAATAACATATACGGATGATGTAGAAATGCTGCCCGGAGGTTTCTTCGAGAGCGATGCGCATACCCTCATTATCTATACCCCGGCCATTCCGAAAGACAGTCACATCCTGAATTATTTCAGCATGAATGATTTTGTATTGAGGAAACGTGCGGAAGTATTGGGGATCATCAGCGAAAGCTCCTTTACCATTGCGATCGCGGGTACACACGGCAAGACGACCACTTCGGCTATTGTAGCGCACCTGCTGAAAGACAGCGGGTACGACTGCTCCGCCTTTATCGGGGGCATCGCCGCGAATTATGAGTCGAACGTGCTGTTCGGCAACAACAATGTGCTGGTGGTGGAAGCAGATGAGTTCGATCGTTCCTTCCTGACGCTTCACCCGGACATTGCAGTGATTACTTCCATGGATCCGGATCACCTGGATATTTACGGAAGCAGGAAGCACCTGGAGGAATCGTTCCGCCTGTTTGCTTCGCAGGTTAAGCGCGGAGGCGTGCTGATCCATAAGTATAACCTGAACATCCACAGTAAAACGACAACATACAGCTACGGGGTTAATTCCTCCAGCTCGAATTTTACCGCGCATAATGTGCGGATCGTGAACGGTACATATACCTTCGATTTCAAATCGAAGACCAGCGAGATCAGGAACCTGAGCCTGGGCCTGCCCGGGTTGCATAACGTGGAGAACGCCGTGGCCGCCATTGTGATCGGCCTGGAACTAAAGATCTCCGAAGAGAAGATCCGTGCGGCACTTGCTTCCTTCAGGGGAGTGAAGCGCCGTTTCGAATATATTGTGAAGGATGACAGGCATATCTATATCGACGATTATGCGCATCACCCGGAAGAGCTCAGGGCATGCATCCATTCGGTCCGGCAGATCTACCCTTCGCGCAAGCTGACGGTGATCTTCCAGCCGCACCTGTACACCCGGACCCGGGATTTTGCCGCGGGCTTTTCGGAAGTACTTGGGATGGCCGATGACCTGATCCTGCTCGACATCTACCCGGCGCGCGAATTGCCGATAGAGGGAGTAAGCTCAGAGATGATCCTGGATAATGTAAAGCTGGAGCACAAGCAGGTATGCACCAAGTCGGAGCTGATGGAGATACTCCGGAAGCAGGACCTGGATGTGGTGCTGACCGTAGGAGCAGGAGATATTGACACGATGGTTCAGCCCATCCGTAAAATGCTGACCGCATGAAATGGAAGAGAATCCTCGTGATCGTTCTTTGGATACTTAGTGTAGCCGGGGTATTGGTGAGTGTGGCTTTTGTGGAGCGCGAGCAGGACTCGGTGAAATGCAAACAGGTGCTGATCCATGTGGAACAGGAAGGCGAAAATTATTTTATAGACCGGGATGATATTTATACGCTGATCGTTCGGAACGGAGACTCGTTGGTGAACAAGCCGCTGAACAGCATCCATGTGAAAAGCATAGAACGCACCATCGTAGAGAACAAGTTCGTGCAGGATGCCGAAGTGTACACCGACCTGGAAGGCATATTGCATGTACAGGTATTGCAGCGGAAGCCGGTGCTGCGCATCTTCAATACCTCGAACCGCAGCTTTTATGTGGATGAGCACGGACTGAAGATGCCGCTTTCAGAAAATTACGCGGCAAGAGTATTAGCAGCGAACGGGCATATTGAAGCGTCACCGTGCTATCGTTCCTTATATCTGACGGCATTGGCATATGCGCCGTTAGCCCTTGCCGGATAATTTATCAGGCGGTAGCTTTCGGCCATACGCAGGGCTACTTCACCTCT
>CALNCF010000129.1 GCA_937875035.1 uncultured Sphingobacteriaceae bacterium
AGCCCGATGAATCATACATCATCACATTCTCGGAGCTGACCACCGCGTTTCCCACGTAATCCTTGTCGAGCAGGGTATACAGAGAGCCCCAGGTACCAAGGTCAGACCAGCCGAACTCTGCAGGGTATACGAATACGTTCGACGCCTTCTCCATAATACCGTAGTCGATGGAGATGTTTGTGCATTGGGTATAGGCCTTATTGATGAAAGCCGCTTCCTGGTTGGTGTTATAGAATTTCTTGCCTTCGCTGAAAAGCTCCTGCATATCAGGCAGGTGTTTTTCGAAAGCCGATAGAATGCTTTTGGTGCTCCATACAAAGATACCCGCGTTCCACAGGAAATCTCCACTCTGGATAAATGTTTTGGCCAGCTCAATGTTCGGCTTCTCCGTAAAGGTCTTTACCTTCTGAAGGCCTTCTTTTTCTTCATTCTCTACGAACTGTATGTAACCGTAGCCGGTATCCGGGCGGGTAGGGCGTATGCCGAGCGTGATGAGCTTGTCTTCTCTCGATGCTTCCTCTAAGGCTACATTGATCATGCGGCAGAATTCACCCTCGTTGATAATGAGGTGATCGGATGGCGCCACGGCAACGGTTGCCAGAGGGTCTTTCTTATGGATCTTATGACAGGCGTAGGCTACACAGGGTGCCGTGTTCTTCGCGATCGGCTCACCGAGGATCTGGTCGTCGGAAACCTCCGGTAGCTGCTCATGCACCAGGCTGCGGTACGACTCATTGGTCACAATATAGATGTTCTCTGCCGGGCAGATCTGCCGGAAGCGTTCGTAAGTATGCTGGATGAGTGTTTTGCCGGTACCCAGTATGTCGATGAACTGTTTGGGATGGGTGGTCGTGCTGATCGGCCAGAACCGGCTGCCGATTCCCCCGGCCATGATCACTGCGTACTTATGTTGATTACTCATTCGTGTATCTGGTGTAAGGTGATTTAAATAATTCCTTCTCTGATCAGGTCGTGAAGATGGATCATGCCTTCGTACTGCTCATGGTCAGTAACGATCAACTGGGAGATATTGTTGTCTTTCATCAGCTCCAGCGCTTCTACAGCCAGCGCGCTGCGGTCGATGGTCTTCGGGCTGCGGCTCATGATGTCGGATGCCTTGACAGCGGTGAAATCTCCTTTTTCCATCATCCTCCTCAGGTCACCGTCGGTAATGATACCGAGCAGCCTGCCATTGTCTGTTACAGCAGTGGTGCCAAGGCGTTTGGAGCTGATCTCGAAGATCAGGTCGGAGAGCGAAGCGTCCGGGCTTACCTGCGGCTTTTCATTGTAGAGAGAAAGATCGCCTACCTTGAGGTAAAGCTTTTTACCCAGGGCTCCCCCCGGGTGGAAACGGGCAAAGTCCTCGCTGCTGAATTCCCTGCATTCGAGCAGGCATACAGCCAGCGCGTCGCCCATGGCAAGCTGTGCCGTGGTGCTGGTGGTTGGTGCGAGGTTATTCGGACAGGCCTCCTGGCTGACGGTCGTATCGAGTACGTAGTCGGCCTGCCTGGCCAGAACGGATTCAGTATTTCCTACAATAGCGATCAGCGGATTGCCTGCCTGTTTGAGCAGGGGTACCAGTACTTTGATCTCGGGTGTGTTGCCGCTTTTGGAGATACAGATGATGGTATCCTGGTCGCGGATCATACCCAGGTCGCCGTGAATGGCGTCAGCTGCATGCATGAACATGGCCGGCGTTCCGGTAGAGTTCAGGGTCGCCACAATTTTATTGGCGATAATGGCGCTTTTACCGATGCCGGTAATCACCACACGCCCCTTGGAGTGGAAGATGATATCGACCGATTTATAAAAGTCAGTATTCAGTTGTTCCCGGAGGTTCGAAATGGCTGTCGCCTCCAGTTCCAGGGTCTTTCGGGCGATGCCCAGAATTTCTTTTTCGGTCTTCAATTTTCGTGAAAAAAGGTAAGCGTATTTCACAAAAATATATTATTTTTAAAATCTAATTGTATTAAAAGGTAAATAACTAATAGTCGGGTTGTTAGGATGATAGAGACCAAGAAATCACTATTTGATAATCTCCACAATTTTTTTGGGTTTGATAATTTCAAAGGGCGGCAGGAGGAGATCATTACGAATATACTTTCAGGTAATGATACTTTTGTAATAATGCCCACCGGCGCAGGGAAGTCCATGTGCTACCAGCTTCCTGCCCTGATGAGCGACGGAACAGCCCTGGTGATCTCTCCGCTGATCGCTCTGATGAAGAACCAGGTCGACCAGATCCGCGCATTCGGCAGCAACGAGAGCATCGCTCACTTTTTAAATTCATCGCTGAGTAAAGCAGATATCGCCCGTGTAAAGAATGATGTGCTGAAAGGCGATACCAAACTATTATACATCGCGCCCGAGTCGCTGGCCAAGCAGGAAAACCTTGATTTCCTGAAATCTGCCAGCGTATCCTTCGTGGCGATCGACGAGGCTCACTGTATTTCGGAGTGGGGGCACGACTTCCGCCCGGAATACCGCAAGATCCGTTCGGTGATCAGCCAGTTGGGCGGGAATATTCCCATCATTGCCCTTACAGCAACGGCTACACCCAAAGTACAGCAGGACATTATGAAAAACCTGCAGATGCAGAACGCGACCCTGTACAAGTCTTCCTTTAACCGTCCGAACCTCTATTACGAGATCCGCCCCAAGAAGGGCGTGGCCAAGGAGATCATCCGCTTCATCAAGCAGCATACCGGTAAATCGGGCATCGTGTATTGCCTCAGCCGTAAAAAGGTAGAGGAGATCGCGGAAATGCTGAACCTGAACGGGATCAGAGCCTTGCCATATCATGCCGGGCTCGAAGCCAGGGAGCGTGCCGCTACCCAGGATAAGTTCCTGATGGAGGATGTGGATGTGATCGTGGCTACGATCGCTTTCGGAATGGGGATCGACAAGCCGGATGTGCGTTTCGTGATCCATCACGACATTCCCAAAAGCCTGGAAGGCTATTACCAGGAAACCGGCCGTGCAGGACGCGACGGGGGTGAAGGGGTTTGTGTAGCCTTTTATTCGGAACACGATATCATCAAGCTGGCGAAGTTCATGAAGGACAAGCCGGTTTCGGAACGCGAGATCGGAACGCAGATCCTGAACGAGGTAGTGGATTATGCCGAATCCTCGGCCTGCCGCCGCAAGCAGATCCTGTATTATTTCGGGGAGACCTTTAACGAGGCGGCCTGTAATAACATGTGCGACAACTGCCGCTATCCGAAGGAACGATTCGAAGCGCA
>CALNCF010000130.1 GCA_937875035.1 uncultured Sphingobacteriaceae bacterium
AATTGTACTCAATATACGTGGTTGCGCCCGGACTTCCCAGCATATTCTGAAATGTCATCTGCCCCAACTCATCATAGCCGTATTCCGCGTACAAGGGCACCACGGCGAGCTTGTTGGTTCCTGTTGTATAACTATAGGTAAAATTATCGAGCACTGAACCGTTCTTGTCGTACCTTTTCAGGCTCTGCCTGTTGCCGTTCGCATCGTAATTCATGTCTTTTTCTGCGTATACCTGCACCACCGGCAATGTCAGGGATGAGTTGCTGAAATTCGGCGTTGCCCATACCGAGCTTACCAGCTGGTCTCTATCATCGTAATAAAAGGTCTGCGATTTCGCATCGAGGATGGACGGTCCTTCGGCCGTAACCACCGCCACGGGCTTTTCTGACTTCCAGGTAACCGTGCGGATCTTCCCGGTATAGCTGGCAGGTGCAGCATTAGTGGTCAGGGATACTGCCGCGCAGCCCACACAATCGTTCGGGTAGTAATCGAGATTCAGCGCAAAGGCATCTTTCCGTATCGTGCTCGTACCTGAGCCATCCATACCGGGATCGAACGTATAGCCTTTCACATTGTTGACTGACTTCAGCCATCCCTGTGCCGTATATTCATAATCAATGCCCTGGGTATTATCCCCCAGGATCATCCTGCGCAAGGGACCATGATCGTAATACTCATAGCGGGCCTGCAGCTCACAGAGATCGAAATTATCCTGCCTGCCGGAAAAGACCGAACTCAGGCGATTATTCCGATCGTAAAAATAATGATGAAAATAACGCTCGCTCACGCGGTTCTTCTGGTAAGAAGTTTTCGAAAGGTTCCCGAGATAATCGTAGGTATAATCCAGGGTCTTTTCTCCAAGCCCTGGGATATGCTGCACCATCCACTTTACACGTCCCTGCTCATCGTAGCTGTACCAGCTTTGTGCTCCCGAGCTGATATTCATGGAAAAAGCCAGGTTACCATCGAGGAATTCCTGGGTATATGACGAGAGCCCCGGGGGAAGGCTCAAAGGCTCATCATACCTGTAGCGAAGCACATCCCTGAACCAGGGACCCGGCGCATCTTCGCTCTGGTAAACAATGTATTCCTGGTTCACATCTTCTATAACCACGTCGGGCATTTCAAAAAGATCGAAATAGATGCTTCCGGGAGAAGCAGACCTGCCGGGATAATATTCACCGGTTTCGAGTATACGCCCATAGGCATCGTAGTTGATATAAGTAAACGGGAAATCACGGTTATTACGTTGCTTTGCATTCTGCGAAAAGCGCAGGCGCCCGTCTTTACGATACACATATTCTGTACGGCCGGCATCCGTTGTATTCACAGCGACCCGGTTCCCGCGAAGGTCGTATTCGTATGTATTTACATAAGGTACATCGTGGATCGTGGCAAAAGAGGAATAGCCATTGCTGACCAGGGCGATGGCGCCTTCCGGCGATACGCTTGCCAGCAGCTGGTTCAACTGGTTATAAAAATAAAAGCTGATATCCTGGTAAGCATTTGTATAGGACACCGATGAGTTGGAACTCTCGCATATGTACCTGTAAAAGCCTTTCGGAAGACTGACCGGGTTTGTAAGCATCGTGTTCGTAAGCAGGTTGTATACCTTGTATACGGATGCCGTGCTGGTGAACGCTCCTCCCTGAGCCATATAAAAGTGGTGCCATTCGTTTTTCATGACCTGGATCGAAGATGTTGATACGGTCAATACATTACCGTATTTAGCAGTCATCAATACCTGCCCGGCCGTATTCCTGATCTCTATATATTCCTTTCCGTCGGCATCCTGCGTGATCGACTGAAATGTATTTTTCGCATAACCCAGGGAGAAGTTATCTCCGATCACATCATCCGTCCAGAAGTGTGCTCTCAGCTCCGCATAGTATTCCAGCTCCCTGATCACCGGGAAGACCGCGCTGAATGATTCGTGTCCGCTGCCGAACTTAAAGGCTTCACCGACATTATTCATCCGCTTCAGATCAGATGTACCGTCGTCATAGTACTCGACCCGGGAATAAGGATAGGCAGTGCGCGGCACGGCTACTCCCAGCGTATTATTAGTACTGTAATACCAGCCAAGCGTATTCGGGATATGCTGATCAACGGCTACCGGGCTATTCCTGTTCGTGTCCAGGTCGAATTTCTTGTAAGAATAATGCTGACCACCAGCCGTGATGAAAGAGGGCTGATATGATAAGGAGCCTGAACCTGCCGGAGCTGCCAGGGTGTTGCCTATATCCCGGCCATATATATCGAACAAGGGTTCTGAAACTACCCGGTTATGATTGACAAAATCTTTCGAGAGGGTTTGAATGCCACGACCCATTCCGTCGTGAATGGATTTCGACTCTGCATTGACCTTCTCGTTCAGATCGAAAGAATAAGAAGATACGGTATTATATGCATTCACGATCGCTACCGTTGCAGGTACAGAAGGCAGCTCGCTGATATGGCCGCAGTTGCTCACAGAAACCCAGGCACGGAAGCTGGTTGTTGTAAGCAGGTTCGTATAGGTTAAAAGTGTTCCCGACTCAGTAACAGCAGGCACCCAGGTTTGCCAGGATACCTGCCCGTTGGTGGAATATTCCCAGCGGCTCACCGTGCCATTATGCCCCAGGAGCTTTATTTCGCCAGTATTGTTTACTACCGGTGCGCCAACCGGCGTGATGATGGTCCTGCTGCCGATAGCCATCCCGCCTAATACACCGATCCAGGGATCAGGGTTGAGCGCTACACGGCCTGCGTAATGTACCGTATTACCGATTACCGGAATGCCTTCGATGAGCTTGTCCCCGTTAAAATGATACCTCAGCGGAAACTCCTGCCCGTAATTTTCGGAAGTCCACAGGTACACCCGGTCAAACACATTTTCGTCGACCTCCACCAGCTCATACCATTCCACACGCTGAACATCTGTTCCAGGCAATTGATTCAGCGCTGTAAACCAAACTACCAGTCCATCGCATTCGCCATTGTCTGACTGTACGATACTCAGCACCGGTGGTATCTCGCTGTTCAGCGCGACCAGTAACCGGGAGGGCATCCATTCATCATTATTAACGACCGGAACAGCCTCGATCCATTTATCTTCGCTCAGCGAATGCACTATCCCATAACCCACGCCCGGATCATCGCTGGTACCTATGTACGCGGAGCGTGAGAATTCGCCGGGACTGTCTTCGTTCAGCTCATACCAGTCTACCCGTTCAATCATTACCGATGATAACTGCTCTACCCTGATCTCAAAGGGCTGGCTGGACACCACTTCCTCCACAGGCGGGATAATCATTACCAAGGGCATGTCTGTAAACAAATGATAGTATCTGAGAGAAGAAATGCCTTCCTGGCTATCGATAATCGGTACCGCTTCGATCAGCTTGCTTCCGGTGATGGTGTGGGGGAAGCTGAAATGCTCCGGGTCTGTGCCGGAACCGATGTACAAGGTGCGCGTAAATACACCCGGAGTGGACTCTTCGACTTCATACCATTCAACAGATTCGATATTTACGTTCTCGTCGAGCACATTCACTTCCAGGTCGAAAGAATTTCCTGAAGTGATCGGCTGCGTGGGCAGTGAAATGCTGATCACCGGGACATCCGGAACCTGGGCCATGGCCATTTCAGCATAAACAGCGAATGCAAGGATCGTAATAATATATTTATACAATTTCATGTGTCGGTTCATTAATAAGTCCATCATCGGTTAATTTACAATTACCTGCTTCACCAGCTCTCTTGAATTGCCCAGATCATCTTCGACAATGATCTTCACATAGTACGTTCCTGTTGCGGTATAGGTAATGGTGAACTTAGGCTCCGGGTCTCCACCATTTTTAGCATCCACCCTGAACTCTGAATAATTACCCATCGTTACCTCTTGTGTAAGGGAAGCATTCACACTTCCCGAAGCCAGGCCTATGCTGCTCGATACCAC
>CALNCF010000131.1 GCA_937875035.1 uncultured Sphingobacteriaceae bacterium
CCTGCGTAGCCTGTTCAAGTTCGGTGATCTTGTCGGTGCAGACCTGATGGACGATGCGGCCAAGTTCTTCGACGCGAGTGCCGAGCCAAGTCAGTTCTTCTTCGCTGATCTTATGGGTTGTTCTTGGAGACAAATGCGGTGTTGTTAAAAATCGAACAGGTGTTTTTCTGCATGGTATGAAGAGCGTACCATCGGTCCGCTTTCCACTACACGGAATCCTTTCTGCATCCCGATCTCCTTGTATAAAGCGAACTTATCAGGATGAACGTATTCAATTACTTCGTGATGCTTGCGTGTAGGCTGTAAATATTGTCCCAGGGTGAGGATATGAACTCCGTTTGCCAGCAGGTCATCCATGGCTTCGTAGATCTCGTCCTCGGTTTCGCCAAGACCCAGCATAATGCCGGATTTTGTGCGCAGGCCTGCTGCTGAAATACGCTTCAGGCATTCGAGGCTGCGATCATATTTAGCCTGGAGACGGACTTCGCGGGTAAGGCGTCGTACGGTTTCGAGGTTGTGCGATACTACTTCAGGGCGTACAGCCAGTACGCGCTCGAGGTTTTCCCAGATACCTTTGAAATCGGGCAACAGGGTTTCGAGTGTTGTAAGCGGACTTTGCTCGCGCACAACCAGGATGGTTTCCGCCCAGATGGTGGAGCCTCCGTCTTTCAGGTCATCGCGGTCGACCGAAGTAATAACGCAATGCCGTACATTCATGAGGCGTACCGATTCGGCTACGCGGGCAGGCTCGTTGAGCTCTACCGGGAGTGGCCGTCCGGTGGCTACTGCGCAAAAGGAGCAGGAGCGGGTGCATATGTTCCCGAGGATCATGAAGGTCGCCGTTCCGGCTCCCCAGCATTCTCCCATATTCGGGCAGTCTCCGCTTTCGCAGATGGTATGTAATTTATGTTTGTCGACCAGGCTGCGTACATGCGCATATTCCTGCCCTACAGGCAGCTTTACGCGCAGCCATTCCGGCTTACGTTTTTTTTCTTCAGAAAGTATAGGAAGATCGATCATCTCAATTCGGATTTCTGCAAAACTAATTAATATTTTTTACCTAAGAGTAGGTTCGCATAAAAGGAAATAAACACCTGTTTGTTTTTCAGCTCGCCGAAATCGGCCATGATCGGAACCCGTTTCGGGTACAGGTCGATAATGGTGCCTGTTTCGAGAGAGAGGATCTTGTTGTCCTTGCTGCTCCAGTCGAAGCTGAGACCGGAGCGTACATAGCCCCCGGTTACGAGGCTCAGCTCGTTCAGCCCTTTCAGGAAGCCTGAATAGCCATAGATATTCCCGGCGAAGTGTTCATACTCGTTATAACGTTCGGTGACGATCTCGTATTGATAGTTGATATTGGTCTCCTTGATGATCTCGAGGTAGATCGGCTTGAGCAGTCCTTGCGATAAGCCACCCATAATGGTGAAGCTGATCTCTACGCCATCCTGGGGTGCTTTGTCGAAGAGCAGGAACTGCGTGCCCATGCCCGCCCGCAGGGTATAGAAGGCATTCTTCTTACCGTATACATACGATTTGGCATTATCGAAATAGGGGTTTACCACCTTGATCTCTTTGGGATGCTTGACCTTGGCCATTTCGGTCTCGAAGCTGAGCTTGCGGAAATTGGAGTTCACCCTGGAGTGGCGCAGACCCAAGCCCCAGCCGCGGCTGCTGATGGAGGGCATGAAGCTCCATTCCCTGGTGTAGAGCATACGGCGCTCTTCCGGCATTAATTTCGGAAGGTCCTGTGCAAATACGCTTTGTAGGGAAAATACGGCAAAAAGAACCAGTAAACTGCGGCGGATCATAGTCAATATTACAAATAATAATCGCAACTTTATCACAATTAAACACGCAAATTATTCAATTGTTATGCCAACTATACACACCATTTATAACGGCGGATTGCGTACCGAAGCGACGCATTTACAGTCGGGGAACACACTGATGACGGATGCTCCCAAAGACAACCAGGGCAGGGGTGAGAATTTCTCGCCTTCTGATCTGCTGGCGGCTTCCCTGGGAAGCTGTATGCTTTCTATTATGGGGATCGCAGCCCGTACCCATGGCTTCGAGGAGCGTTTACATGGAACGGAGATCGACATTACGAAGATCATGGCGGCAGAGCCGCGCCGGGTGGCAGAAGTGATCGTGGAGTTTCATTTTCCTACCGGCGATTTCAACGAAAAGGAACGGAAGATCCTGGAGCATGCCGCGCATACCTGCCCGGTGGCGAAAAGCCTGAGCGCAGATCTGAAGCAAACGGTGATCTTTAATTTTCCTGCGTAGCGAGCACTTCCGTGATCTCGCGGAAGGAAATGTCGCTGTGTGAAGCATCGAGCAGGCATTCGCCCTGCCTGATCAGCAGGATCTGGGGTGATTCGTGGTATACATGGAACATTTCGGCGATCTGTGCCGATAGCTCCCGGTAATTCAGCAGGTCGAGGTAATAGGCCGTAACAGGGGCTTGCTCTTCTTTCCAGTCGGCTTCCAGGCTTTTCAGCGCCATCTTACTGATGATGCAGCGGGTGCTGTGCTTGAAGATGAGTGAATAACCGGGGGCAGATTTAATGGCTTGAAGCTGCTCCGGCGATGTCAGAGGAAGCCAGGTCATTATTTCCAGATAGCGTTCTGTTTTCCGGAGAAACGGTAATTGTCGGCCATGCCAGGGCATCCCGGGCGACGACTGGCACAAGAGGATATACTTGCAATAAATCCAAGGAAGAAGAGAGCGATAATGATCTTTTTCATTTTATTTTAGAATGAGAATATCAAATTTATAGATAATAAACGGAAATAATTAGTGCTTTTTGAGCTTTTTAGCCAGATGAGCCATTTTGATAGCAGTAACGGCGGCCTCATCTCCTTTATTGCCATGCTTCCCGCCGGCGCGTTCCCTGGCCTGCTGCTGGTCATTAGTGGTCAGCACACCGAAAATTACCGGAAGGCCATACGTAGTACTCACCTGTGTAATGCCGTTTGCTACAGCATCGCAGATAAAGTCGAAATGACGGGTCTCTCCCTGGATCACGCAGCCCAGGCAGATAATAGCATCGAACTTAGCAGTATCGGCCAGCAGCTGCGCGCCGGAGCTGAGCTCGAAGCTCCCCGGAACATTTACCCGGAACAGGTCTTTAGGTTTAATGCCCTGTGCGAGCAGGGTCTTCTCCGCGCCCGAAAACAAGGCTTCGGTAATTTCAGGATTCCATTCCGCTACCGCGATCGCTATTTTCAAGCCTTTTGCGGAAGGAATCTCTGTCTGGCTGAAGTCGGATAAGTTCTTGAGTTTAGTGGCCATGCCGTAATGCTTTGGTGTGTGGTTATAAAAAGGCAAAGGCGTAATAGAATATGGGAAACCCGCTCTATAACGCCTTTGTCAAAGTCATAAGACTTTTATAATTAGTTCAGTTTTGCTTCTGCCCTTGCAATGTATTTGTCAATATCTCTTGCTTCCATGGACTCCGCATATTCTTTCTTGATCTTGTTGTATGCGTCGAGCGCCTTTTTGTTGTCGTTCAGCGTTTCGTAAGTCATACCCAGCTTCATCAGGTGAATCGGGGTGGTCAGGTTATTCTGATTCTTAGCGGCTGCCTTCGCGTAGAAACCGGCTGCTTTTTCCGGCTGGTTCAGCTCTGAATAAGCATCGCCGATGGCGCCCAGGGCTACCGGTGCCAGCAGCTCATCGTTCGTGCTGTAATCTTCCAGCGATTCGATGGCCTGCTCATAATTGCCTTTTTTCAGGTAGCTGATACCTAAGTAATATTTGGCGAGGTTACCTGATTTAGTGCCTCCGTATTCGTCTACGATCGTTATAAAGCCCGGGAAGTTACCATCGCCGTTGATCGCCTTATCCAGCGAATCACTTTCGAAATAACGCTCCGCCATAAACATTTGCGACGCGGCTTCTGTCTCGCGTGGTGCCAGAATAAATTTCTGGTAAGAGAAGTATAGTAATACCAGTGCTGCAATCGTTCCACCGATTACTAACAGGCTCTTCCTGTTTTCAGATACGAAATGTTCTGCTCTTGAGAATTGTTCACTGAAGTTGTTTTCCTGTTCTGATGCCATCTTTTTAAACTGTTAAGCCTGCAAAAATACATTTTTAGTTCATACCTGCAATAATTGATGAAAATTGGTTAAAATAAGGGGCATTTGATGTATTTTTGAAGCTTTAGGATTCCCGGTTATGTATCTGCAACGTCTTTCCGTCATCAATATTAAGAATTACCGCGAGGCTGATATGGAGTTTCTCGACGGG
>CALNCF010000132.1 GCA_937875035.1 uncultured Sphingobacteriaceae bacterium
GCGCTTCCGGCACGTGTCTTTATCTCTACTACATCTGCAAGACGCAGGTCGGTTCCGGTCGGTTGCACGCGCTCCATATTTTTTTTCAGCTCTGTCTGCTCCGCTGAAGATGGTGTTGCCGGCGCTGCGCTTTCTACCTTACGTGCTACCTGAGGAGCAGCCACATCAGATGAGAAATAATAGATCCCAAAAAAAAGACCGATCAGTACCGAAGCGGCAGCTGCGTAACGTATATAC
Organism: uncultured Sphingobacteriaceae bacterium; assembly: GCA_937875035.1. GTDB lineage: Bacteria > Bacteroidota > Bacteroidia > Sphingobacteriales > Sphingobacteriaceae > CALNCF01. Next base: position 238 of record CALNCF010000132.1, read on the forward strand.
AATACACGCTTGTGATAATAACCATCGCGGTCAAGTTCTTTTTCGATGCCCATCCATACTGCGTTCGATGGTTCAGCCTCGAAGTTTTCGAAAGCGTCATGAAATAGCTTGTCGATTTTATTTTCTTCCGTATGCTTCATGTTTACTTCCCTCCATATTAATAATATAATCCTGTAAAATCCCCCTGGCCCTGGCCAGCTGCGATTTCGAAGTGCCTTCGCTGATGTTCAGCTCGGCAGCGATCTCTTTATGAGAATAACCTTCGATCGCGTACATGTTAAAGATCATCCTGTATCCCGGCGACAATGACTGGATCGCTTTCATCAGGTCGTTCATATTCATGCGGCTCATCTGGTTCTCGTCCACCGCTTTCTCCGGCACATGCTCCAGGTCAACCATCGGGTACATCCGGGCGTTCTTGCGGTAAAACTCGATCGAGGTGTTCACCATGATCCTTCTCACCCAACCTTCGAAAGAACCCTCACCCTTAAACTCTTTTACCTTTTCAAAGATCTTTATAAAAGCTACTTGTAAGATATCTTCGGCTTCGAAACGATCCTTCGCATAACGCATGCACACCCCTAGCATCTTCGAAGAAAGCATCCTGTACACCAATTCCTGCGCTTTCCGGTTCCCGGCTCTGCAGCCTTCTACCAATTCATCCAGGTTTTGCTTATGTTCTAAATTCAGGGTCATTCAATAGCAAGATGATGCAAGCCCTGTATTGGTTGCAAGGGCTTCATAAAAAATTCAATAAAAATCGTAAAATACTGTATTACAACACACTAAAATAATACCGGTTTTTGTCTCGGCTCTTAAATATGAGAATGATCCCATACATTAAAGATCAATCTCAGTGCCCGGAAAAGGCATTTTTTGTTACATTTGTTAGCCAAAAATAATTGATATGGATACGATCGAAGTATATAAGCCCAAAAATAAGATCCGGTTCGTTACTGCAGCTTCCCTGTTCGATGGTCACGACGCGACCATCAACATTATGAGGAGGATCCTGCAATCTTCCGGCGCGGAAGTGATCCACCTCGGTCACAACCGTTCGGTAGAAGAAGTAGTGAACTGTGCGATCCAGGAGGATGTTCAGGGCATTGCCATGACTTCTTACCAGGGCGGGCACAACGAATACTTTAAATACATGTACGACCTGCTCCAGGAAAAAGGAGCCGGGCATATCAAGATATTCGGAGGAGGAGGCGGTGTGATCCTCCCGGCAGAGATCGCGGAGCTGCATGCCTATGGCATCGCGCACATCTATTCGCCCGACGACGGCAGAACGATGGGATTGCAGGGGATGATCAACGACATGCTGAAGCAGTGCGACTTCCATACCAAAACCAGCCTGAACGGAGAGATCAAGCATATCCGTGACAAGAACCCATCTGTGATCGCATCAGCCATTACAGTAGCCGAGAATTTCCCGGAAGAAGCGGAAAGCTTCCTGGAGGAAGTAAAAAAGCTGATCACCACGAAAAAGATCCCGGTGCTGGGGATCACGGGTACGGGCGGTGCGGGTAAATCCTCGCTGGTAGATGAGCTGGTTCGCCGTTATGTGAATGAATACAAGGATAAGACGATCGCTATTATTTCAGTGGACCCGTCCAAGCGTAAGACCGGGGGCGCCTTGCTGGGCGACCGGATCCGGATGAACTCCATCAATAACCCCCGCGTGTACATGCGTTCGCTGGCCACCCGCCAGGCCAACCTGGCCCTGTCTAAATATGTACAGGAGGCTATCGACATCTGTAAAGCCGCCACCTACGACCTGATCATCGTGGAAACATCGGGGATCGGGCAGTCGGATACCGAGATCACCGAGCATTGCGATGTATCCCTGTATGTAATGACCCCTGAATTCGGGGCCGCTACCCAGCTGGAAAAGATCGACATGCTGGATTTCGCCGACCTGGTAGCCATCAATAAGTTCGACAAGCGCGGCGCGCTCGATGCCATCCGCGATGTAAAGAAGCAATACCGCCGGAACCACATGAAGTTCGATGCATCTGACGAGCAGATCCCGGTTTTCGGAACCATGGCCTCGCAGCTCAACGACCCGGGGATGAATAACCTGTACGCCGCGTTAATGCAAAAGATCGATGAGCGGACGGGCACCGATTTTCATTCCGCATCCTCCCAGACCAAACAGCTATCTGAAAAAATATATATCATCCCGCCCGATCGGACACGCTACCTCGCGGAGATCGTGGAAGCCAACCAGGCTTATGCCGAATGGGTTGCCGGGCAGGTAGAGATCGCACAGCGCATGTACCAGCTCGATGGTACCATTCAATTGCTGGAAACGGCGAAGTCCAAAGAAGATATGGAAGCCAGCCTGGTACAGCTCAAAGAACTGTACAGCAAGCTGGAAGAAGATCTTTCGGGCGAATGCAAACGCCTGCTGAAAGAATGGCCGGAAACCAAACGCATCTACAAGCAGGATCAGTTCGTGTACAAGGTGCGCGACAAGGAAATCAAACAAGACCTTTATTACGAATCCCTTTCCAAGCTACGTATCCCTAAGATCTCCTTACCAAGGTACGAGGCCTGGGGCGATGTGCTGAGCAAGGACGTGCCGGTGGCGGTCGACGTCGAGACG
>CALNCF010000133.1 GCA_937875035.1 uncultured Sphingobacteriaceae bacterium
GGAGATCATCGGTCAGGGGAATAAAAACGCTTTTGCAATTGTAGACGAAGAGCATAAGCTGCTTGGGGTAATGACACTCGACGATATCAGGCCCTACCTGTTCGGGAAAGAGCAGCTGCAGCTCTCCAAAATGATCAAAGCCCCCGCTGCCCTGATTCACCAGGGAGATGAAATGCCCGAAACGATCAAGAAGTTTGATGAAACATCCGCATGGTACCTCCCTGTGGTAGATCAGCATCATAAGTTTATCGGCTTCCTGTCCAAATCGTCCGACTTAACCAGTTACCGCAAGCTGCTGCAGGAATACTCATAGCTCTTTTGCCTGCCCGGTAAGTGTATCCTCCGCCGGGAACTGGTATGTCATGCCCGCAAATGTCAACCACATTGTACAGGAATGTATCCCATTTTAGACAAAAGCAAGGTAAGGCCTGCTTTCGGGGTACAGTTACCTATAGCTAAAGCATATATACTCCATAGATACTCCATGAAAAAGGTATAAAATCAGAGATTAAAAGGCATATTTTTCCGGTACACTAAAGGCATTTATCCGGTAAATACGGGGGTAAGATCTCTTAGGATGTCAATTTATTGTACCCGCCTTGGTAGAACTGTTTTTGACAGTTCTTCAGGGGAGGGCAACAGCCGGCTACATAGATGTATATGGAATGTCTTGTTTTTGTTAAAATTGAGTGTATTATATGGTATATGTATCTATATGCGCCTGTTAAGTTGTTTTAAATGATTCGAATGAAGAATAAAGTTCTTACATTCGTTTTCGGTTAAAGCATTATAGTTCACCTCATTACACCATTATGAAAACAACTATCCGCGCAAGCCGGTACACCCGGCATTTTCTTCTGCTCTTCCTGCTGCTGTTATCCACTCATCTTTTGAAAGCCCAGTTCACAGTGAACGGCAGCTTCGAACTGTACACCGCTTTCCCGGTAGGCTTAAGCCATACCTACGGCGACCAGATACAGAAAGCCAGTGGCTGGAGCCAGCCCACGCTCGGCTCCTCCGATTATTTTCACCGCAGCGCTACCCGGCCCGAAGCCCAGGTTCCTGTAAATTATTTCGGTACGCAGGAAACCCGTACCAGCATACAGAATGCCTATGGAGGCATCGTGGTAAGCTGGGGGCGTAATCACAGCGCCCGCGAATACCTCCAGTATGAATTCGATCAGCCGCTCATTGCCGGCCATTGCTACAAGGTGCGTTTCTATGTGAACAAATCCGACAATTCACCGGGTTCGCTCGAACATATCGGAGCATATTTTTCTACACGGAAGATCAGCCAGAATATCAGCACCGCGCTCAGCGTAACACCGCAGCTCGTTAATACTACTTCCATTGCAAGCAGTACGGAGTGGGTACTGATCGAAGGCTGTGTTTGTGTACCCCTGGACAGTATCTATACGCACGTCACCATCGGTAATTTCGAAAGCGGCGCGCCGACCCTGGCCGACGGATCGCTTCCCGCGAACAATGAATACATCTATTACTACGTAGATGAATTATCCGTAGATGAAACCGCGAAGCCCGGGTTCAGCTATTCTACACCGAAATGTAATGAGCCCATACGGTTCACCGGTACCGACCGTACACCCGGACAGCATTACAAATGGATCATTAAGGATGAGAACGGCCAGGAGCTGGCGAGTTCCGAAGACATCGACTTCGTATACGATTTTACCTCGGCAGGAAATACCGGCAAGATCTATGTAACACACATGGTCAAGACCGATTGCGGCAGCGCCGTGCTTACCCTCGTTATTGAATTACCCGATTGCAAATCATGCTGCGAAAGCCTGTATGCCTACGCGCAGATAATGGCATCGCCGGCACCCTGCAAATACCAGATCAGGGTGTTCCAGCCATCAAAGCCTCCATGCGGCGTGTACGACATCCGCCTCCAGGACCTTACACCCGGCAGCAGCGGGGTCGTGACTTCCTATCCGCTGGCTTTCCTTCCGCCTGCTGATCTTTCATCAGGGCTCGCCATTGGTGAGATCAGCTTCCTGGGCTTGCCTCCTCCGTCGAGCGGTATGTTCGAAGACAGTGTACTGGTACAGTTCCTCGATTCCCTGGGTAATGTCATGTGCAGCAAAAAGCTTGTTGTGTCGTGTTCATGGGGTAGTGGTGGTGGCGGAGGTATCAGTACGCTTAAGCTTAGCCAGAATGCCGCTGAAACAACCCTTCAATTTGCCTGTAACCCGAACCCTTTCAGCAGCGAAACCGAATTTAGCTACACCCTGCCATTGTCCACATCGGTACGGCTGCACCTGTACGACGGACAGGGAAGACTGGTGGAAGAAGCTGAAAATACCTACAGGGAAGCCGGTTCCTACCAGGTTGCCTATCAGAACAAAGGACTTGCTCCCGGAGTCTACACCGCGAAACTGATTACCGCGCATTCCGTAAAAGCGATCAAGGTGATCATCCGCTGACCGGAAGGTTTAGAAATAATATCTAAGGGGAAACCTCATAAAAGATGGGTTTCCCCTTATTAACCCAACAGCAGAAGCTCTCCGGAGAATACCTGTGAAATATCTTTACTTTAACAGCAGGCCAGTTGCTTTGTGCCGGTCATCCCTGTTGCTCATGAAATATTTTTTATGTGTAAGATGATTTATGGTATAAAGCCGCTTTTTTTTGCGGTAAAAGCTTAACTTGTGCCACCATATCCAACTAAATGACCCCGAAGCAAACCTGTTTTCTCATTGATGACGATGTGGACGACCGTGAGATATTTGCCCTGGCCCTGGCCGACACGGACAAGAACATGCAATTGTTCACCGCGATAAATTGCAAAGCTGCCATTGACAGATTCGTCGATGAGCACGACTTTATCCCCGATTATATTTTCCTGGACCTGAACATGCCCGGCATGAACGGCTTTGAATGTCTCGCGCGGATCAAAGAGATGCCGCACCTGTGCGAGCAGCCTGTGATCATCTACTCCACCAGCTCCAACGTGAATTATTTCGAAGAGACCCGCAGGCTGGGCGCCACGCATTTCCTCGTAAAGCCTAACCGCATAGAAGAGCTCACCCGTATCCTCATCGACATTTTTGATAAAAAAGAGCTCCCGTATGTGCTGAATAATCAAACAGATACTTATTTTTAAAGTCAGGCACATCTTTGTTCGGTGTGCCCGATAGGTTGATCTGTTTAAAAACGCCTGGTAAAATGATGGAACCAAAGACCACAAAATCGCGTGCTGTATCCGATCCCGTAACAGATTATTCAGATTTTATTAAAGAGCTTCCTGTAGCCGTCTACACCTGCGATGCCGAAGGCCGTATCACATCCTGCAACCACGCGGCAGTAATGCTCTGGGGCCGCAAGCCCGAGATCGGGGTAGATATGTGGTGCGGTTCCTGGAAGATCTACCATACTGATGGCACCCCGCTTCCGCTGGATTCCTGTCCGATGGCGCTCACCCTCAGGGAAGGCAAAGCCATCTCCGGCAAAGAGATCATTATTGAGCGCCCCGACGGCGAGAAACGTTTTATCCTGCCATACCCTCAACCGCTTTTTGATGAGCTGGGCGCTGTAAAAGGAGCCATCAACATGCTGGTAGACGTTACCGATAAGAAGGAAAAGGATGAGCTCATCCGCGAAAGCCGGAATAAATATCAGCAGTTCGTAGACGGCCTGCCCGCAGCCGCGTACATGTGCGATGCGGCTGGCAGATTCCTGATCTGTAACAGTCACGCGCTTGTTTTGTGGGGCAGGAAACCCGCCGACAACGAACGCTGGTGCGGAGCCTGGAAAGCATACGACAGCAAGGGCGATCCCCTGGTAATATCTCCCATGCAGCGAGCCTTTGAAACAGGCATATTCGGTACCGGCGAAGAGCTCATGCTCGAACGTCCCGACGGTTCTGTAAAATGGATCGTTCCCAACCTGCAGGCAGTGAAATGCCCCGAAGGACACGTGATCGCCGCGGTCAATATGCTGCTCGATATTACCGAAGAGAAAAGATCGCAGCAGGCGCTGCTCGAAAGTGAGCAGAAATACCGGGAGCTGGCAGAAACCCTCGAGAAAAAAGTAGAAGAACGGACCCTTGCCCTTATGACACGCAACGCCGAGCTGATGAAAAGCGAGGAGCGTTACTATAAGACGGT
>CALNCF010000134.1 GCA_937875035.1 uncultured Sphingobacteriaceae bacterium
CCGGAGGAGAAGCCGTTGCGGTAACCAATTGCCTCAACTTCGGGAACCCATATAATCCTGAAGTATACTGGCAGTTTGTGGGAGCGATCAAAGGGATGGGCGCGGCCTGCACGAAATTCGGTACCCCGGTAACAGGCGGTAACGTAAGCTTTTATAACCAGTCTTCAGATGAAGGTCCTGTATTCCCGACACCGACCATCGGCATGCTGGGCATCCTCGATAATAAAGAAACCATGACCTCATTGGCTTTCCGTGAAGAGGGCGACCTCATTTACCTGATCGGTGAAGCAAAGAATGACATTGCCTCCTCCGAATACCTGTATTCTTATCATGGTGTGAAGAGCTCGCCGGCTCCGTACTTCGACCTTGATAAAGAATGGGAAGTACAGCAGGTGATCTCCGGCCTGATCCGCGAGAAGCAGGTTCTTTCCGCGCACGATGTTTCCGATGGCGGTCTGTTCATCACACTACTCGAATCGTCCATGCACAACAACCTTGGGTTCGATATAGAAACAGAAGAAGGGGTCCGTAAGGATGCCTACCTGTTCGGCGAAGCGCAAAGCAGGGTGGTGGTTTCCATCTCACCTGGTATGCAATCTGATTTTATCGAATACATGGCAACCTCTTCCGTAGAATACACCCTGATCGGTAAGGTGACATCAGGCGACCTGCTGGTCGATGGTGAATCCTTCGGACAGGTAGCTGCGAAGAAAGAACGATTCGATTCGGCCCTGGCAGAGATCATAGAATCCAACTAAATTATTGAAGAACGACACCTTCCGGTTTAAGCAATTCAGCGTAAAGCAAGACCGTTGTGCCATGAAGATCGGCACCGATGCGGTATTGCTGGCTACGCTTCCCCGCTTCCGCCCGGTTGGACGCGTGCTCGACATAGGCACCGGAACAGGCGTGATCGCCCTGATGCTGGCGCAGCAAATGCCCGCCGCGCACATCGATGCCATCGAGCTGGATCCCGGTGCAGCGGAGCAGGCAGCCTTTAATTTCAGCCAGTCGCCCTGGGCGGCCAGCCTGCATGGTATCCGGGGAGATTTTATGGATTTTTCCGCGGAAGAAAAATATGACCTCATTGTTTCCAATCCGCCGTACTTTACCAATGCCCTGCGATCGGGCATCCCGGAACGAAACCTTGCCCGTCATGCCGGTGAATCGCTTCTTTCGGGGTGGCTGCTCAAGGCAGCCGGACTCCTGGACGAAAGCGGAAACCTTGCCCTCATTTTGCCGTATACAAGCGCCGCATCGTTCATTGCGCAGATCCCGCCGGAGAGCGGATTATTCCTGGATACGTACATCGGGATCCGGTCATTCCCGGGCTCAGAACCGGTACGCATGATCGTAATACTTTCGAAGTGTTTATCTCAAACTGACGAAAAATCGTTCGTTATTTATGAAGAGAAAAATAAGTATAGTGCGTCATATGTTGATTTCATGAAAGATTATTTCATTATATTTTAACAGGCACGAAAAAAATTTTACTTTTCACTTGCAAGTCAGCCTTTTTTCTATATCTTCGTTATGTTTACAATTTAATTAATTATTGAATGCATTCAGGTACAGTAAAATTCTTCAATGAGTCCAAAGGATATGGATTCATTCTGGAGTCTGAAACAAACAGAGAACTCTTTGTACACGTTTCAGGACTTGTTGACAAGATCACCAAAAATGATCAGGTCGAATTCGAAATTTCAGAAGGTAAAAAAGGATTAAATGCGGTGAACGTGAAACGTGTATAATTTTATCACTCTGTAAGAAAAAGGCTTTTTAGGTTTCTGAAAAGCCTTTTTTATTTTTGTTCCATGAAACGAATCGGCCTGCTTTCCGACACCCACAGTTTTTTCCCCACCGAAGTGTACACGTATTTCGACGAGTGCGACGAAATATGGCATGCCGGCGATTTCGGATCAATAGCTGTTATTGATACGCTGGAAGCTTTTAAACCTCTAAAAGGGGTGTAT
>CALNCF010000135.1 GCA_937875035.1 uncultured Sphingobacteriaceae bacterium
ACTATTTTACCGCCGTTCGCCTCGATCTTTTCTTTCAGCTCTTCCCGCGACCGGCTGAAGATCCCCGAAACCACAAAAGTTGATCCCAGCAAGGCATTTCCCTCAAGCACGCGTTCCTTCTGCTGAGATACGAACTGTAGACCCTGCTCTTTTAAGAACGCGATCAGCTCCCGGTGACGTTCATCACTGAAATAATCCAGCAGGCTTTGCGCGATCCGTTCCCCGATCTCATCGGCGGCGATCAGTTCTTCGAAGCTGGCCGACATGAGGGCATCTATATTTTTAAAATGAAAGGCCAGGCGCTTCGCTACGGTTTCCCCGACAAAGCGGATGCCTAAGCCGAACAATACTTTTTCAAAGGGATTTTCTTTCGAGCGTTCGATGCCGGCCAGGAGGTTCTCTACGGATCTCTGGCCAAAACGTTCGAGTTGCAGGAGCTCTTGCTCGTGTTCACGCAGGCGGTAGATATCAGCGATGTTGCGGATCAGTCCTTTATAATACAACTGTTCGATGGTCTCATCGCCCAGGCTGTCTATGTTCATGGCCTTGCGTGAAGTGAAGTGCTGCATCTTACCGATGATCTGCGGGGCGCAGCCTTCTTCGTTCGGACAGTAATGCTGTGCTTCGCCTTCCTTGCGGATCAGTGCTGTGCCGCATACCGGGCAGTGAGTAATGTATTCAACAGGTAATGCGTCTGCTTCCCGTCGTTCCAGGTTCACGGAGATGATCTTGGGGATGATCTCCCCGCCCTTTTCCACTTTCACCCAATCGTTGATCCGTACATCCAGCCTGGCGATCTGGTCGGCGTTGTGCAGGGAGGCGCGCTTAACGGTGGTTCCGGCCAGCAGTACGGGTTGCAGGTTCGCTACCGGGGTGATAGCCCCGGTACGTCCTACCTGGTAGGCAATGGACAAGAGCTGGGTTTCTACCTCGGCAGCTTTGTATTTATAGGCGATGGCCCAGCGTGGCGACTTGGCGGTGTATCCTAACTCTTCCTGCAAGGCATATGAATTTACTTTGAGCACGATCCCGTCGATGTCGTAATCAAGCTCGTAACGTTTTTCGCTCCAATAGGAAATAAAGTCCAGTACCTCCTCAATGTTCTTACACAAGCGATAGGTAGGTGATACATGGAAGCCCCACTCTCGGGCCTTTTCCAGGCTTTCATAATGTGTTCTGAATTTCAGCCGGTCGCCGATCAGGTTATAGAGATAACAGTCGAGCGGCCTCTTGGCCACCTCTGCCGAGTCCTGCATTTTCAGGGTACCGGCGGCAAAGTTGCGGGGGTTGGCCGCGGCCTGCTCGCCGAGCTCTTCCCGTTCGCGGTTCAGGCGTTCGAAGGTAGACCGGCGCATGAACACCTCGCCCCTGATCTCGAACTCCGCGGGATAATCGCCCGGTGTTAACCGCAGGGGAATGCTGGGTATGGTCTTGATATTCGTGGTCACATCATCGCCTTTGGTTCCGTCGCCCCGGGTTACGGCCTGCTTCAAACGACCGTTCTCGTAGGTGAGCCCGATGGCCAGTCCGTCGAATTTCAATTCGCACACATACTCAAAATCATCGCCCGCGATCTTGCGCGTACGCTGATCGAATTCGATGAGGTCTTCTTTCGAGTAAGTATTACCGAGCGAAAGCATCGGGTAACGGTGCGCAACGGTTTTAAAGCTTTTGGTGATGCCCCCGCCTACACGCTGTGTAGGAGAATCGGGGTCGGCAAATTCGGGGTATGTGGTTTCCAGTTGCTGCAGCTCCTGCAACAGCTGGTCAAAGGTGAGATCGTCAATGGTGGACGCAGCCAGTACGTAGTACCGGTAATTATGTGTATCGAGCTCCTGGCTGAGCTGCCGGATACGTGCCTCTGCTTCTTCGCGGTTCATGTAGCGAAGGTAAAAAAATATTGGATGAGAAAGAGGAAGGGCGGCCTTCGTTTACTTGTTTTCGCCGGAGCGGAAAATATCGAGGCGAAGCGAGAATACATTGGAATATAAAGCGTCGGATGCATTGCCGATATCCGTCAGCGCGTAATCAATACTCAGGTTCCTGATCTTTAACCCGATACCGATGTTCGGCTGCATGGTGTACACCTGCCGGTCGTTAAAGTCTTTGCTTTGCTGTATGTTGCCGAGTCCGCCGCGCAGGTAGACCATCTGGCGGTAGCTCAGCTCTGCACCGATGTGCGGGTCGATGCTGAAAGGGTCGCCCTGTACCAGTACATTTCGTTTTCCGTCGGTGGTCACATCGAGGTTAACCTCGGTATTCAGGCTGAACTTAGGAGATATCTTCGTTTCATAGCCAACACCCAGGATCACTTTCGGAGTGGTAATCTCCGTGGAGTTCTCCGGGATCTCGTTACCGGTTTGCGTAAACACATCCCTGGTGCGCTGGTCGAGCGAGTACGACCATGCGTTAAAGGTAGTCGTAATATCCTTTGCCATCAGGCCGAAGCTGAACTGTTTCAGGCGGTATTGTAAAGCGGCATCTAATCCGAAGCCCCAGCTTTGTCCGAAGTCGCCCACCTTACGGTGGATCACCTTCACATTTCCACCGATGCTCAGGTTGTCGGTCTGCTTGCGGGCATAGGAGCCGATAAAGGCATAATCTACCGCAGAGAATGATTTGATGCGGTCGTAATTGATATTGCCGTTGGCATCGATCAGCTCGGTGGTATTGGGAATATCATCTACGCCGAACCGGACTACTGAGAGTGCCGCGAAGCTTTTCGCGTCAATCTGCGCAGCAACGGCTCCGTAATCGTACTTGGCGATCCCGGCAAAATATTCAGAGTGCATCAGCCCGACCTGGAGGTTCCCGCTCATGCGCGTCAGGCCTGCCGGGTTCCAGTAGCCGGCGGTCACATCATTTGCAGAAGCGACCACGGCATTCGACATACCGAATGCGCGCGAGCCTACGCCGATGTTCAGGAACTCGTTACTGTATTTCCGGGATTGCGTAAAACCCTGCGATCCGATCAGGATAAAGCTGGTGATGATAAGTAATTTGCGCATTTAGTTTAGCTGCTCTGCAATGAGGTCGAAGATGTAAAGGTAATCTTTTTCAATATTTTCAATAACAAGCGCAAAACATTCGTTCAGGGCTTTTATTTCAGCCTCCGGGAACCAGGTTTGCAGCATGCGGTGGTTGATACGGTTTAACGCATAGACCACGCTTTCATTATCCTTATAAGAGAATAAATACTGAACCGTGTTGAAGCGTTCGTAAAAAGGTATAAAGCTTTCAGGATGAGGGATGTTATTCTTTGATAGGAAATCGGTGATGTCTTTGTCGGGCACCCGGGCCAGCGACCGGTAAAAATGATTGACATCGACGTGGTGATGCCTGATGAGCAGAGTGTCGAGGATGATCTCCAGCCCGATATGCGCCAGTATGTAGGGCCGTACCCGCTGGTCGCCGAAAGAGATGTGCTGTATTTCCGTTTTGATCAGCTCTGTTTTTTCGCGGAAATAAGCCGATTCATGAAAGAGCTCATCCACCTGTATGTGCCGCTGCCAGCCATCGGCGATCAGTTGTAGGGCGGGCTCGTCTTTCCAGCGTTCGGTGTGCTTATGAGGGTGCAGGTTCCATTTCCGGTCGTGCGTTTTGGCCAGGTCGGGAAGTACGACCCCTAAAACCCGGTTCGGCTGCGAATGCTGGTCGAAGTAATAGTGCGACAGGAAATTCATTGCGACAAGTTACGAAAATATGTGTTCGGCCATACCGGGTCTTTATGCGGATGCTCTATAATGTTTATCGCTTTTTTTAGATTTTTTTCAGGGCTGTGCACAATCGGTTATATTTGTTCCCTGTTAAAATCAAGGATAATCACCCTAAAATAAGGATTGAACATGAATTTTGTCGATGAATTACGCTGGAGAGGAATGCTGCATGACATCATGCCTGGAGCCGAAGAGAAACTGGATAAAGGCATGGCATCGGGGTATATCGGCTTCGATCCGACCGCCGATTCATTGCATGTGGGGCACCTGACCCAGATCATGACCCTGATCCATTTCCAGCGTGCCGGGCACAAGCCCTTTGCCTTGGTGGGCGGCGCTACCGGGATGGTAGGCGATCCTTCGGGGAAGTCGCAGGAGCGTAACCTGCTTTCGGAAGAAGCGCTGAACCACAACGTGCATTCCCTGAAAAAGCAACTGGAGAAGTTTCTTGATTTCAACAGCACCGCGGCGAACAAGGCCGTGATGGTAAACAATTACGACTGGTTCAAAGACTTTTCATTCCTGGGCTTCATCCGCGATGTGGGTAAGCATATCACGGTGAATTATATGATGGCGAAGGATTCGGTGAAGAAGCGTCTCGAAGGCGATAATGGTTTGTCATTCACAGAATTCTCCTACCAGCTTATCCAGGGATACGATTTTTATTACCTCTGGAAGCATCATCAATGCCTGATCCAGATGGGGGGCTCCGATCAGTGGGGAAATATTGTGACCGGTACGGAGCTGATCCGCCGTAAGGACGGAGGAGCAGCCTTTGCCATGACCACCCAATTGATCAAGAAATCCGACGGAACCAAATTCGGGAAATCGGAAGGCGGCAATATCTGGCTCGACCCGGCCGGCGTCATCCACTCCTCCAACCTCTGCACGGAGATCACGCTGAACACCTCGGATGAGGACGCTAAATCGTACATCCGCATCTTCACCCTGAAAACACAGGAAGAGATCGAAGCGCTGGAAAAAGAGCATGAGGCTGCGCCGCACCTGCGGATATTACAAAAGGCTTTAGCCAATGATATTACCATTCGTGTGCATTCGGAAGCCGAGCTCGAAACAGCGGTGAAAACCTCGGAGTTCCTGTTCGGGAATGGTTCGCTGGATTTCCTCACCAGCCTGGATAACGAAGGGGTGATGCAGGTGTTCGAAGGCATTCCGCAGTTCAGCTTCGCGAAATCCGGACTTGTCCAAGGGCTGAATATCGTGGACCTGCTCGCCGAGCACAGCGCGGTATTCCCATCTAAAGGGGAAGCGAAGAAGATGATCCAGGGTGGGGGAGTATCGGTGAATAAGGTGAAGGTGAACGGGGTGGATGACCTCATCGGGACCTCACAGCTCATCAACGATAAATTTATTGTAGCGCAAAAGGGTAAGAAGAATTATTTCTTGCTGATCGCGGAATAATTCCATCAGGAAAAAACATAAAACGATGCCCGGCTTCGAAAGAGGTGCGGGCATTTTTATTGCACGAGCAGGTTGCATCCCCGGATGTCGGAATGATCGAACCGGCCCAATACGCGGAAACGTTCTTCCGCTTCGTACCTGCCCAGGTCCTGGGTAGCGATGAACGAGCAGGAATACAGGTTAGCCAGGTCGATGATATTGATGCCGCCTGTTTGTCCTTTGGCGGTATAGCTGAAAGGATCGTTCACTTCGCGGATGAGTACTTTCATCCAGGGCGGTGTTTCGAACAGCCCGTCGCCCTTGCTGTAAGCCTGGGAGAGCAGCTCGGTCATGCCGTATTCCGAATGGATCTCCTGTAGCCGGAAGGCACGGCCAAGTATTTCATGCAGCTCCTCGCGCAGGATCTCCTTTCTTCTTCCCTTCATTCCCCCGGTCTCCATCAGGATGGTATTATTCATCGGGAAGGGGAACTGCTCGGCGAAATCGAGCAGGGCATAGGTCACACCGATGAGCAGGATCTTTTGTCCGCCCGCAGCTAAGGTTTGCATAGTGCTTTGCAGGGCTTGCAGGTCGTACAGGAAGTACCCGCTTTGCGGATGCCGGCTCTGCCGGATCAGCTCGTCGACCATATAGATGAGCGAGGAGCCCTCGCGTTCCTGGTAGGAAGGCAGCAGGGCAAGGATGCAATAATCTTCCGGCTCCCCGTAAAAATGCCGGAAGCCTCGCAGGAAGCTTTCGGTATAGAGCGAAACCTTGCGCACAGGATGTTTGCTCTGGCTCATCCCTGTGGTGCCGCTGCTGGAAAAGATGATCTCCGCAGGAAATTCTCCGGTCAATACTTCCCGGGTCTTAAATAATTCTACCGGAAGGAAGGGGATCTCACGGATACCGGTTACGCTGTCAGGCCGGATACGTAAATGCGAAAGATATTCCCGGTATACAGGATTGTGCGTGGCCTGGTACCTGAAAACATCCAGCGCGCAGGATTGGAAGTCGCTGTCGCTCTGAATGGAAAAGATGGATTTTTCAAGATGTTCAGGTTTCATTTTTCGCTCCGGAAATAATTCACAGGAAAATTTCGTTAAATTTAGGCTTTTGTAAGTAATTCACATGAAAGGTTTTTTGATCACGGTATCCGTCGCTGCGCTGTTCTTCCTCGCCTGTAACAAGATCGATGAGTATGATAAGCGTCCGAAGATCTTCGACGGCTCCTATTCCAGCATGAAGGATGCCTCCGGCCGTGATTCTTCCATCATTCTGAAGTTCACTTTTACCGATGGCGATGGGAACGTGGGCCTGACCCAACGCGATACCGTTCCGCCTTACGACCGCAACCTGCTCATTGATTATTATGAGAAGCAGAACGGGCAGTTCACCAAAATACTTTTCCCCGAATCGACCGATACCCTGAATTTCTATTACCGCATCAAACAGATCGGCAATGGGCAGATGACCAAGGGTGAGGTAGAGGTATCCATTAATGTCAGCTTTATTGCGGCCGATACCATTCGTTTCGATTACTATATTCTCGACCGCGACCTGAACAGGAGCAATACGATCAGCACCGGGCCTATTGTATTATCGGCTCCTCACTGAGTTGCTGCATCCTCTTAATTTCCCGTATCTTCACGCATGTTTTACCTCAAAGCGTTACACATCATCTTCGTGGTTACCTGGTTTGCCGGGCTGTTCTATATCGTCCGTCTTTTTATTTATCACGTGGAAGCTGAACAGGAAGAGCCATTGAAGAAAAGGATACTGCAAGAGCAATACCGCATCATGGAGAAACGGTTGTGGTATGGCATTACCTGGCCTTCGGCAGTGCTCGCGGTCGGCTCGGGCTTATACCTGGCCTACCTCATGGGTTTTTACGGGAGCGTATGGCTCTGGACAAAGCTGGGCTTTGTGGCCGGGCTCGTGGTCTATCACCTCATTACACACCGCATGTTCGCGCAGTTGCAGAAAGATGAAGTACGTTACAGCAGCATAAAGCTGAGGGTATGGAACGAGGTGGCAACCCTGTTCCTGGTAAGCATTGTGTTTATCGTGGTATTGAAGGATGCCATGAGCTTTATATACGGCATTGCGGGGCTGCTCTTGTTCGCGGCCATTATTATGCTGGCCATCCGTATCTATAAACGGATGCGGGAAGCGAAAGCTTAGCTCATATTCTCCTCGCTCATATCACCGATACCGATGTCGGATTCTTCTTCCGTTTTTCCGCTGAGCTTTTCCCGGATCAGCTGCATCAGCCGCGGGTTCCAGCTCTCATCTACCAGGTTGGAGATCATATTAATGACAATGTGCGATAAGCCGTATTTCACCAGGAAATTCGATTTGCGCAGCAATACTTTTTCGATAAGGATGCCCGCCGCGAAGCTGAGCCCCGTAGAAAGCAGGCTTTTATTTTGGCTGCTCCCTGAAAAAATGGAACGTGCGCCCTGCATCAGCAGCCTGGCGGGCTGAAGACTTTGTACAATCTCTTCCACGCTGGCGCTCATCTCGGCTTCCTTGCGTTTGCTTTGTTTTTTCAGCCTGGAAATTTCCCGTTCCAGGTCCTGCATGTTACTGATCTTCCTCTTCATCATCATCTTCCTTAAACATTTGACGTATAATGGTACCGGCTACCTTATCCTTGATCGCTGAACGGAACACGATCATCAGCAGTGACAGCAAAAAGTAAAGTCCTGCGATAACCAGGAAGCCTCCGTAGCTGTTCTGTAAAACCTCGTTCAGGTAGAACGCTGCCGCGATGCTCAGGAATAAAAAGGTGAAGAATACGAACACCAGCAGCGAAGCCGCGGCCAACAAGCCCACCGCCAGGGGCGCCCACG